>JAHDBS010000011.1 GCA_020630225.1 Anaerolineales bacterium
TGTGTGATGTGACGGCCCAAGAATTGGGTCCCGCCCATAATGAGGATGTTCATAATGATTGATGGCTAGCTAATTGCGATTGCTAACCATCAACCAGCTAACGTTTTGGATGATTTTATTTATCTACTTCGCGCCATCACCAAAAATTCTGGCTTCCATACGGCGTAGAATGCGGCGGAATACTGACTTGATGCGCGCATAGCGATAGAAGATGCTGCGGCGTGTTTCTTGAATGCGCGTTAGCGGCGGTGGTGGTGGTACATCCCATTGTAAGACGCCTGCGCCCCAAGTGAGACCGCCCCCAAAGGCGACCAGCATTAGCGTATCGTTTTGCTTGATTTGGCCTTTTTCAATGGCTTCACAAATTGCAATTGGAATGGATGCAGAGGAGGTGTTGCCATAGTCTTGAATGGTGACCACCATCTTTTCTTCTGGCACTTTTAGTTTTTTCGTGGCGGATTCAATAATCCGTTTATTCGCCTGATGCGGGACAAAGATGTCAATATCATCAATGGTGATCCCTGCACGTTCTGCTGCATCTTGACATGCCGAGGCCATCACCCGTGTTGCAAAGCGGAATACTTCACGTCCATTCATTTTGATGAAGTGCTGGTTGTCCATCACTGTTGCGGTAGAGGCAGGCATTCCTGTGCCCCCTGCCGGCACCATAAGGCTCGGTCCGCCCGAGCCGTCTGAGCGGAGAATGGAGTTGATGAACCCACCAGGTTCAGAGCGCGCTTGCATAACAAAAGCGCCAGCACCGTCGCCAAACAAGATACAAGTGCCGCGGTCGCTCCAGTCTGTAATTTTGCTCAGAGCCTCAGCACCAATGACAAGGACGGTATCAACTTCGTTGGACTTGATGGCATTTGCTGCCTGTGAAAGCGCGTAAATGAAAGAGGTACAAGCCGCTAAGAGGTCATACGCCCCAGCGTTTTTCGCGCCGAGTGCATCTTGAACTAAGCAGGCTGTAGAAGGAAAAATATGCTCTGGTGACGCGGTGCCAACAATAATGAGATCAACATCTGCCGGTGAAATATTGGCTTTTGCGAGTGCTTTGCGGGCGGCTGCAACAGCGAACGTGACAGTGCTTTCGTTTTCGGCAGCAACGTGACGTTGGCGAATGCCAGTGCGCGCTTGAATCCATTCGTCACTTGTGTCGACAAGCTTTGCGATGTCGTCATTGGTAACAATTTTTTCGGGAACATGCATCCCCCAGCCAATGACATGTGCATAACGTTGTGCTGCCGTGACAGGATCTGGGATAACCGCTAACTCTGTGCTCATTAGAATTTGGCGACTCCAATCGCCGAGTTATGTCTAAGGGTGACAGTGGATACGGAATTTTTTCGCACCCACTGTCAGCAATAACCCAGAGGAAGCACGGTTAGTTACGGTCTTCGACGCAATAGTTTGAAGAGGTTGGCTAATCTTAATCGCAGGCTTAATCGCCGCCAGACAGGCCCCGGTTGTTCAGATGGTAAGACTTCTGGCAAGTCAGGACTGTAACGTGCAGAGCCGTAGAGTTCCAAAATGCGCATTGCTTCTTGACGAACTGGTGCCAGCCATTTCCCAAAGTAACGATGTTCACCCAGCTTGGCGACGTGTGCATCAAGATTGCGTGCAAATTCAACCGGCGTGTCACTCTGATTGACAGGCACACCGCCCTGCTTTGCTAAACGGCGCAAGCCGCTATAGACACGCTGTAGACGTGGGAAATCTACTGGTTCTGGTGCTGGTGGCGGTTGATCTTCAGGATTTTTACGATAGAAGAACCACCAAGCTCCGCCGCCAATAGCTGCCAGCATGGCCGTCAACAAGAGCCCTAATATTGCGAGCAATCCGCGCGATACGCCTGCTTCAACAGTGGCATTATCAACCCCTTCGACACCATCTTCTGGCAACGATGGATCATTAGGATCAATGCCTGCTGCGAGTTCGGTTGCATCTGGTTCTAGCTGTGGCGTTGGAACGCCAGCTTGCGGAGTTTCTTCAGCTGCAACAGCTTCGGCGTCTTCAGCCTCTGGCGTTGCAGTGACTTCGGCTTCAGGGAAGTTGCTGTCACCAACCGCAGGACCACCGCCAGTTGGTTCAAATTCGACCCAGCCAGCACCAGGGAAATACACTTCAGCCCAAGAATGGGCACGGTCAGCTGTAACAATAATCTGCCCCGTTTCGGCATCGACTTCACCAGGTAGGTAACCACCCACTAAGCGAGCGGGGATGCCAATGGAGCGCGCCATGACAACAAACGAGCTGGCATAGTAGTCACAATAGCCTCGCTTCAATTCAAATAAGAAGTAATCCGCAATGTCTACACCGGGCGGTGGCGCTGGTAGGTCTAAGGTGTATTCGTAAGCTTTGACATACGCTTCCAGCGCACGGGCTTTGTCATAAGGTGTGTCGTAGTCAGCTGTAATTTCCAATGCCAAGTCGCGTGTGCGTTGGGTCACAGTCTCAGATTCTTGCAGGTAGCGTTCACTAATCACTGCCGGGTAGTCTGCGCCTGCTTGGCGTAAAACATCGGGGCTGTGTGTGCGCATTTGAGACGTTGCCTCATATGCATTTACATTGGTATAAGCAGCAAAGGGGTCGTCTGATTGCCGCCATGCACGGGTGATGTCTTGATCAATGCTGACCAAATCACCACTGAAATACACTGGCCCCGCACCAGCGCGCGCAAGCTGTACGGTTTGTGAAATTAGCCTGCTTTGCGAATCGATGTCGGTGAGTTGAGCAAATGCGTTGTAGTTATTACTTTCAATTGGGCTGGTTTCCCAACCACGTCCAATATAAATATCGTACGTTGAGCTACGCCAGTAATAACGTCCATCTGTTGGCGCTGGATCATTGACAGTCACGGCCATCACGACTTCATCGCCTAGTTCAGGCCCAGCACCAATTAGCTGCTGCTGCGGTAACCCTGGCGCAGCCACTTCACTAAACAACGCATTTGGATCTTCAAATGTTTGCTGCGCAGGTGATTCCGGTGTTGGGCCATTTGGATCACCGCCTTGCTCAGAAATCACAAACGGTGTGTTAGTTGGCCGTGGTGTTGGCGTATTGGTAGGCGTGGGCGATGGTGTACTCGTCGCAGTAGGCGTCGGCGTATTTGTTGGCGTTGGCGTGTTGCTCGGTGTCGGCGTGCTGGTTGATGTAGGCGTTGGGGTGACATCAATGCTGCCGCCGGCCTGAATTGTTGCCAGCGCAAACTCTTCCCCAAGCTCTGCAAGTTGGGCAGGTACTGGTGTTGCTGTGACTTGTCGTGGCGTTTGCTCAATGCCTAACGCGTCTGCCAATAAGCGCTGTGGATCTAAGTTATTGATCCATTCTTGAACTGGAGACGCAAAGCGTTCTAGCTCAATTTCAGGTAGCATCGCGGCCAAGCCGGTAATAAAAATACCGATCATGACTGCATATAGCGCCAGCTCCATCCCAACCCGTTTTAGACCAGTGCCGGCTTCTTCCCAGCGACGGGCTTGCCAATCAAACCGCACCACGGTGATCAACGCCAACATCATTGCCATAAAGATGATGAGATGAATAGTGACATCGTCTGTAAATGACAGCGTGATCAGCAGTAGCGCGCCACCTGGTAACAACGCCAAGAAAGGACGCCCCAGTCGGCGCACAACCCAGCTTGCCCAAACCACTATGCCCCACAGGGTCAGCCCCCATGCAATCGCAATCGCAATTTCATCTGGTGTTGGTTGTCCATCCGTAAATGGCAGGATTTGAAGGAACCAAGCAATGAACCGTAGCAGTGGTAACCCCACCCCAATCGCAAGCTCGCGGAAGGCATAAATAGCCGCTTCGCCTTCTGGCTGGATGCCAGTGGCGTACCAGCCATAGAGTTCAACCAGCATTGCTGGAATTTTGAATGGAATTCGGATGAGAGATCCAGTCAGACCAGACACCCGTAGCAAGACGGCAAATAAGCCTGTGATACTCGCGATAACAGGCGCAGAAAAGACGCTAAATTCAAGCGATGCAATCAGCCAGCCAATGATGACTGCTAAGACAATAATTGGCTCGTACCCAATGTCTGCAACGCGTGGCACGACAGCCGCGATCCCTTTTTGTAAGGCAAGTGCAGCAATGAGCAACATGCCAAACATCAGCCAGCGACGTAGCTTTGCTTGTGAAATTAGCGGGCGGTCTAAGACTGAAACCGGTTGGTTGTTTGTAGCTGCAGCCATCTAGCTCAGTTGCCTCATAATGAAATTCGGGCTAATCAGATGGTGCACAGCACCAAGGTTTGTCAGCATCAGTGGTAGGTCGCTGTGCGGTAACGGTAGGCCATCCAAGCTTGGGTAGTCGGCCAAGTCTGGTTGCACAACAGTCAAGCTGGCCTTCCGCTTGCGAATTTTGATCAACTCAGTCAGCCACGTATCAGTCGGATTTGCTGATACTACAATGACCGTGCCTGTGAGGTCAGGACGATTGCTTACGTTTTGTAATAGGGTCTGGATGGAGACATCACTAGGCTCAGCGAGGGCTAGTTCGCGCGACAAACGAAGTTGATGCGCTTGTGAGCGCTGCGGTTTGATGACCCGTTCGCCATAAACGTCATGCATGATGAGCCCGACTGCAAATTTTTCGCGTGTGGCCCGTTCAATGAACGACATAGCGATGGTGACTGCATGCTCTAGCGAGCTATGATCCTCTTCACCGCGCAACCAAGTCCGATCCATATCTAGAATTACCCACCACTTATCGGCGGCAATACGTTCAAAGGTACGCACCATCAGTTTGCGCTGCTTTGCAGATGACGGCCAATGAATGCGACGTTGCCCGTCTTGCGGCATATATTCGCGCAGTCCAATGGGCGTATTGCTTTGTTCAATTGCGAGTGGATTGCGATGTCGCCCAGCGCGTCGCCCACTTGCGATATCGAGGTGGTCGATATTAATGCGCGGTGGCAACACGATGATTGGTGAAGATTGTGTGTAATGTTGTGTGAGCGTGTAAACCCCAAGCGGATCGCCTGTGACGACTTCATAATTACCTAAGTAATATTCACCACGGCGCGTGAAAGCGCCATTCGAGCGCCAACGTTTGGACTTGCGCATGCCTACCGCTGTAAGCGCTCCGGCGTTATAGCCAGGCACTTCAGAGAGGTCTAAGGCTTCTAGCCACAAGCACGGAATAATTGCTTTGTTTGAAAGTTCAAAAACTTCTCGGAAAGGCTCACCCACGCGGGTATAGCCTGTTGGCGAAATGCGTTCTAAGCGCAAGAACCAGCCTAGTAAGCGTACCCATAGCCAGCATGCCAACAATGCGCCGCCCAGCCCAACAAGTAGCACAGACCAACCGCGGAACGGCAAAAATAGCTGGAGTAAGAACAACGTGAGCACAACTATTGGTAATAGTCGCACGTTGTTGTACAAGGAAATTTTAGGGCGAGACATCTTTCCTAGTATACGCCGATGTAGAGTGGCTTAATACCCTCTTCAGCAAAAACTCACGAAAATTGGGTTGGCGCTGATTGTGCGTCGCAATGCCACTGTATTGACACCCCAAAGTCTTGAGCATGCATAGGGTGTTCGTTTATCATCATCCAAAATTTTTAATGTATGAGCTGACACTCACAGCTCATTTTCTTAGCACGAGTAGGTCTTATAGATGTCACAAAAAGATGTTGCTGAATTTCATAAAACTTTTGGGATTGGGATGCCAGACACTCCCATTGTCCTGCCGCCAGATCGCCTCAAACTGCGCGAAACATTGATTCGCGAAGAGCTAGATGAGTTCATTGAAGCCATGCAAGCAGGTGAACTGCACAATGCAATTAAGGAAGCAGCCGACTTGCTGTACGTTGTCTATGGCACCTTTGTAGAAATGGGTGTTGATAATGAACCGTTCTTTGCTGAGGTTCATCGGTCAAACATGAGCAAGAAAGATGGGCATCGTCGCGCGGACGGGAAGTGGGTTAAACCAGCGAATTATTCCCCTGCCGATATGGCTAAGATTTTTACTGAAGTCTATGGCTCTGCTCGGGAGGATGAATAAATATGAATAATGAAACAGGCGTTGGCCTGATATATCACAACAGTGTGTCAGCGTAAAATCCACACCTGAAATCTCTAAAAAATTTATAGTGTTGCTAACAATTCATTACAACACTTTTTTATGGACTAAGCTAAGCATATGTCTCGACCAGCCCGCTCTTCCCGACGTCGAAAATCTGAAGATAAAAAACCAATAGAGTTTCTGCAGCCGCTTCTCAATAATGTTCCTTTTGTGGAGTTATTGGATGAAGCTGGTGTTGAAAAAATCCACAATGCGTCCATGCGTTTGTTGTCTGACTTTGGTGTATTGATTATTGATTACCCCGAAGCCGTCGAAGTGTTCCGCAAAAATGGCGCAACTATTGTTGATGGCAACAAAGTCAGAATTGATGAAGACACCTTGATGCATTTCGTCAATAAGGCGCCTTCACAATGGACACAGCTAGCGCGGAACCCTGCAAAAGATTTGCCATTAGGCGGTCGCCATACAGTTTATGCTCCCGTCTATGGCCCACCATTTGTGGCTGACCTTGACCGCGGTCGCCGGGCGAGTACCTTTGCTGACTTTCAAGAGCTAACCAAGCTCGCTTACATGGCTCCTGAAATGCATATTGGCGGCGGGGTTTTGGTCGAACCAAACGACCTGAACTTGAAAACACGTCACCTTGATATGCTGCACTGTCTCGCCACCCAAAGCGATAAGTCGTTTATGGGGAGCGTGGTATTTCCAGACAACGCCCGTGACACGGTAGATATTGCCCGCATTGTGGTTGGTGAAGACCGCATGAAAGACAACCCTGCTGTCAGTTCTACGGTCAATGCGTCTAGCCCCATGCGTTGGGATGACCGGATGCTGAGCGCGATCACGGTCTATGCGGAAACAAAACAGGCTGTAATGTTTACGCCGTTCATTATTGCTGGTGCCATGTCGCCAAGCACCATGGCCGCAACCATTGCCCAGCTAAATGCAGAAACGTTGTTTGGCATTTGCTATGCCCAAATGGTGAACGCCGGTGCGCCATGTTTATATGGCTCGTTCTTGGCGAATATTGATATGAAAAGCGGTGCGCCATGTTTTGGAACGCCTGAAAATAATATGGCGATGTTTGCTGGTGGACAGATGGCTCGCAAATATCAGCTCCCTTATCGATCTGGCGGGAACTTTACTGCGTCGCGTATTCCTGATGCACAAGCTGGCTATGAATCAGCCAGTACGATGTGGGCAACGGTGCAAGCTGGGGCGAATTTTATTTTGCACTCTGCTGGTTGGCTTGAAGGCGGCCTGATTGCTGGCTACGAAAAATTCATTCTAGATCTTGAAATCTGCGCAATGATTGCCCGCTACAGCAAAGGCATTGGTCTTACTGATGATGATTTTGCTTGGGATGCTTATGAAGAAGTCCCAACTGGTGAACACTTCCTTGGCTCAGCCCACACCATGCGCCACTACACGACAGCGTTTTACCAGCATCGCGCCTTTAGTATGGATAATTACGAGCTTTGGGAAACCAAAGGCAGCCCCACGACATATGAAGCGGCAAACAAAGTCTGGAAGCAAATGCTGAAAGATTATGAGCAACCGCCAATGGACCCAGCGGTGCGTGAAGAATTAGATGCGTTTGTCAGGGTCCGCAAAGAAGAAATTGACGCTGGCAAGCCAAGAACGGAATGGAAGCGGTAAGACAATACTTAATTGTTGAATGGCTAATGCTGGCGGTGCGTTCTCATTAACCGTTATGAATTCACCAATTCAACAATTACCAAATTGCTGCCCTACGCGCTGCGTAGGGCGAGAATTGTCTCTTTCACAGCCTCCGCTCACAATGCACTCAGGCATCACTTAGCAAGGCGACTTAACATAAGAGTATCAGTTTAGTCCTCCTGCTGAACTGTGTGGACACAGCATTTCTCTTCTCTCTGCATTGGGTATAGACAACCCAACGGGACGGCGACCTCGACCGGGTCGCCGTTTTGCTTTAATTTGAAATTCGTTACAACTCTGGCGTAAAAATTGCTATTTACTAATATTGCTTGCCACGGCAATGCGAAAAACGTCATAATAAACACTGGAGTTGTAGTTCTTTTGCGGATTACAACTAATCATCGAATTTTTACTTCGCCCTTTTACGTCACTTACCATGGACTATTCAGCGCATCACGCTCGGTTTACCGCTGACCTTTCAAAAGTTGAAACGCCAACAGCGCTCATTACAACGTTAGAGTCGCACCTTCGTAAAACTTTGAATCCTGCTCGGGTGTTCATTTTTACGAAAGCAGAAAATAGCTTTGTGAGCCATCGCAATACAACTGATTTAGAGTTTGCTGTAAATGGGACGCTGGCAAAAGCGCTTAGCCAAATGCAAAAAGGGCTGCAAATTCAGACCAACGCTGTTTCAGAAGATGCCGATTTTGCACGCCTGGCAGTGATGGACGTTGAATGGTGCGTTCCGCTACTCAAAAATGAATTGCTAGGCTGGGTCGCTATTAAGCTGAACGCTGAGACTCAAACGCCTGAAGCACAGCAGTTCGTAACAGACGTCACCGCGCAAACGGCAACGCTATTTGCCCAGACGCAAAAGGTCCAAGAGCTAGAGCGACGCGTGACCGAGCTTGGCGTTCTAAATCAGATTTCGCAGGCGATTAATTTCAGTATTCGCTTTGAAGACTTGCTAGAACTCATTTATGCGCAATCTAGCCGAATTTTAGATACGCAAAATTTCCAAATTTTGTTTCGCGAAACAACTGACTCTAATATCCGTACGATGTTTGCGGTTAAGGATGATGAGCGTTTACTAGAAATTGAGGGGCAAAGCTTGCCGCCTGGTGGAGCCGGTTTAGCTGGCGAAATCATTCGCTCTGGACAGCCTATCCTGACAGATGAATATCTCTACGAGTGTGGGGATCGTGAAGTCCAGACTTACTTAGACGATATTACAAACTTTCTTGGCGTACCGCTTAATATTGGCGCCCGTACATTAGGTGCCATGATTGTCTTCAACTCTCACGAAGACAAGACCTATTCACAGTCACAACTCCAAAACTTCTCTGCAATTGCAACGCAAGCAGCAACAGCACTTGAAAAAGCACGCCTCTACGAAGAAACAGATAACAATGCGCGTCAACTCCGCTTATTGAATGATGTAGGTCGCTCGTTGAGTGAATCGCTTGAGCTAGATCAGCTTGCAAACACCATTGTGAATACAGCTGCAAAATTGCTAGATGTTCCCCATGGGGTGTTGTACTTGGTAAATGCTGTTGATAACTGTTACGACTGCCAAGGTGCGACAGAGTTGCTAGGTGACCTAGTCGGCAACGCTTATGCAATCAATACCTCGCCATTTGACTTGCTCGCAAGTTCAGGACACCCCATTATTTGGAGCGGTGAGCAAGCGCAAAATATTCTGCCGGATAGCGACGAGCTAGAAACACCAGTCCTCAGCTTGATGATGACTGCGATGCGACTTGGAGAACGGACGGTTGGGATGCTAGCCGTTGGTGATGTCCAAAGCACGCGGCGCTTTAGCGTTGATGACGAAACGCTGCTGATGGCTTTTACCAGCCAAGCGGCCATGTCACTTGAAAATGCGCGCTTGTTTACCCAGACCGATCAGAAGCTGGCTGCGCGGCTTGAAGAACTATCCCTCCTGCAATCAATTGACCGTCAGCTCAATACTGGGCTCGATCTACAGCGCATTTTGCAAATTGCACTGGAGCAAAGCATGAACGCCAGTGGTGCATCAGCGGGGGCGTTAGCATTGGTCAATGGCAAAGAGCTCTTGCAGTTGGAATTTAGTGGCTATCCTGAAAATTCGACGATCCACCAAATTCGCCCGGATAACTTCACTGATCATCCGCTTGTCGCACGCACAATGAGTACTGGCGAAGCACAACAAGCGAGTGCACACGGAGTGATTACAGGCAAAACGGGCTATCTTTCTAACAGTCGTTCCCAAACTTGTTTGCCAATCTTGCGTGATGGTAAAGCGACTGGGGTGTTGATGCTGGAGAGTATGCAACCTGATACTTTCTCAAATGAACGCTTGGCCTTTTTGAATCAACTTATGGACCATACTGGGGTGGCAATTGAAAATGCACATTTGTATCAGGCCATCCAAGATGCAAACTTGGCTAAGAGCGAGTTTATTTCGTTCATCTCGCATGAATTGCGAACACCAATGACATCGATCAAGGGCTATACCGATATGCTCAGTCAAGGCATGGTCGGAACGCTGACAGATCCACAATTGAACTTCTTAGGCACCATTCGCAATAACATTGAGCGTATGGCCACCTTGGTGTCTGATCTTGCTGATATTGCCCGCATTGAAACAGGCCGTTTGCGACTAGACCAAGCCTTGTTTGACTTCAAAATGATTGTGGATGATGTTACTCGTAGCATTCAGGGTCAGGTGGATGACAAAAATCAGAAGCTACATGTTTCCATCGAGCCGGGCCTGCCTCAGATTTGGGGTGACCATGTCCGTCATACGCAAGTGCTTACGAATATGGTGAGCAATGCGCACAAGTACACGCCAAATGGTGGTGAGATATTTGTCTCGGTGAAAGCGTCACCAAATAAATGGGATCCATATGGCGCGGATGAGGTTTTGCTTATTTCTGTGAAAGATACGGGAATTGGGATTTCTGAAGAAGATCAGCGGCGATTGTTTGAAAAATTCTTCCGCTCGGAAGACCGCGATGTTCGCTCAGTTGTAGGCACAGGCCTAGGGCTAAACATTGTCAAAAGTCTTGTTGAAATTCAAGGTGGCAAGACTTGGTTTGAAAGCGCCTTAGGTGAAGGAAGTACATTCCACTTCACTATTCCCGTTGGTGACAAGCTAGACTAGCCTCGGTTCTGGATAAGCTTCAAAATCTCTAGGTTACACATGATGGTTTTGAGATGCGAATTTAGCGAATAAAACCATATAAAGTTACCTTGAAACACAGGCTATTCAAGTGTCTTATCCAGAAGACAGGTTAGACTAAATACTGATAAACAAAAAACACCGCTTCATATGAGGCGGTGTTTTTGATTTTTCAAGAGATAGTGCTGCAATACTTCTAATTTGAGCTTGCCAATTCTGCTTCAATTGCGGCAATGATCGAATTAGGGTCGGTTGGTACCGTCTCGCCATTGACTTGGAAGCTTGGCGTTCCGCGGAATCCGCTTACGCGCGCGAAGCTAAGCATTTCATAGACCGTTCCTTCATATTTCCCGCTGTCAACACACTCCTCAAAGATGGCAACCTCCATTCCAGACTGGGCTGCATAGCCGTTTAGATCAGCCATCTGCGCTGGGAAATTATCAAAGAGTAGGTCGTGGAATGGCCAGAATGCGTTTTGGTCGTTAGCACATTCTGCTGCGGCAGCCAGCGCTGGCGAAAACTGTGGGAAGTGGCTAAATTCATAGCGCACGTTTTCTTCACCAAATTGTTCAATAATCTGATCAATAATGCCGGACTTGTGCCAACCTTCACAGCCATGGCAGTGGAAGTCAGCATATTCGGTTAGCACTACAGGTGCATCTGCTGACCCTTTGAAAGGCCGCTCTGCAATGGCTTCTTCAATAACAACTGGTTGTGGCCGGAAGATGACAGCAGCCAGCGCCGCAACCCCAATTAGTCCAAGAATGACCCAATTGCGAAGTTGTTTGCGTTTGGTAGCGTCTTGCTTGGCTTGGCGCCGCGCAGCTTTTGAATGACTAACCCGTTGTTTGTCGACGCGTTCTTGTGGGCTAACGTCAGCGTTACGGGCTTGCCCCTGTTCTTTTTGTTTGCGAGTCTTTCGTTTCTTTGCCATGTCTAAATACCTCTAAGTTCTAAATATTCTAGATTGCACTTAGACGTGGCGACGGTAGGAGAGCTTACTTGCGCAGAGCGCTTTGTGTAGATGGACGCTAAATTAGGCCATTTTCTTTGAGCCAAGGCAACTCTGGCCCTTGCCATGCATAGTCTTTGAGAGAAATTCGGTCGTTAGCTTTGAAAATAATTCCCTCATTTTCAAGCAGATCGCGCTGCTGCAATTCGCTAAAAGGATTATTACGAGGGCTAATGGCACCTTGGGCATTTACTACGCGCCACCAAGGAACATCCTTACTCCCGGCGCCAGCCATTGCGTAGCCCACCATTCGCGGCGTAGATGCGCCTGCCCAGCGCGCAATTTGTCCATATGTGGACACCTTGCCGGCTGGGATTTCTTTTGTAACGCGATAGATGCGGGCGTAGACCTCGCCAGAGGAGGTTGCCATGAAGATTATTTGTTGGCAGGCGTTGCTGCTTTTACCTGATTGCGACCAGCATTTTTGGCAGCATAAAGTGCCACATCTGCGCGTTCAATGAGGTCGTAAGCGCTTTCCGCATTTGCCGGATCATAGACGGCAAACCCGATGCTTACTGTAATGTTGAGAGCCCCTTTTTCAGTCTGAAAAGGCGTTTGCTCTACATTGCGCCGTAAGCGCTCGGTGACTAAATGACCCGCTTTCAGGTCAGTGCGAGGTGACACGATGATGAATTCTTCGCCACCATAGCGCCCGACAATATCCGCCTCGCGTAAGCTGCTTTTCATCAGCTTAGCAAGCGTAACCAAGACCTCATCGCCAACTGGGTGTCCGTAAGTGTCATTCACCTGTTTGAAGTGATCAATATCAATCATGGTGCAGCAAAGCGGCTCTTTGTAGCGCCGCGCGACTGGCAAAAGGTCTTGTAAATGTTCGGACAAAAATCGGCGGTTGCGGAGGCCGGTGAGCGGATCTGTCAATGCCATGGATTGCAGCTCAGCATTGGCGCGCATGAGGTCGTCTTGTAAGAACTTGATGCGCAGCGCAACTTCAATCCGCGCGATTAGTTCAGCCGCGTTGAAGGGCTTTACCAAATATTCAATGGCGCCTAGTCCCAACCCAGTTTGCAATGATTTAATGTCACTCCGCGCTGTGAGAAACATAATTGGAATGGCCTTGGTGTCAGGATCGCTGAGGATTTTCTTTGCAAATCGGAAGCCATCTTGCTCAGGCATCATGATGTCTAGCAAGATGAGGTCAGGGGCTATTTCATTGATCTTTGTCCAACCTAAAGCTCCTGAACGTGCGGTGTGCACTTCATATGGATGGTTACGCAAAATGGCATTGAGCAAATCAAGCACATCTTGGGCGTCATCAATGACAAGGATTTTGGCTTTTTTTACGGCTGGACGCGCCATGACAGGAGTAAATCGTTCTGGAAAAATGTCCGTCTTCAAGTGGACGGAAGATATTATGTTGTTCATACCGTTACGTGTGCCCAAAGGGCAATAGTTGCGTCGTTGTAAGCTTCTTAGCCGTTGCAACAACCTAATGTAGTTGTGCAGACGCTGTCACTTCGATGAAGTAGAAGCATTTACATAGACAAATTTTGTACTCTAGTCGAGTATATGTCACAAACTATACCATCGATTTGGTTAGAATCTTATTCGTCTGCGGGGCAAATAAGTACTCCTTCATTGTTACGTTCGACGCCTAGAAATGCGACCGGATCAAATGTATTCGCATAGTCGGTTTCATCTTCGAAACCACCGTCTGCTTTGGATTTCACAATTGAAAAATGAAGATGCAGCCCAGTCGGCACAGTCGGGTTGCCCGACCAACGTCCTTGGTAGCCTAACAGCGTGCCAGCTTCCACAAACTGTCCGTAAGTTCCAGCCGGGAACTCTTCAGATACAAACGACTGTGTTCCATCTGTAGAGCCCATGTGTGTGTAGTAGGTCCACAGCGTTTCGCCTTGGGCTAAGTCAGGATGGGCCTCGGCGAAATCTGGATGTTGAATGATGACGGTGCTGAACCAATCTGCTTCGCGTGTGAGGTAACCATCGTAAGCAGCAATAATGGGTGTGACGTTTTCTTCACCTGCTGGACTGAAAATATCAAAGCCGCTGTGGTTATGTCCGGGGCGGAAACTGTCTCCATATTCCACGCCAATAAAGCCTGTGGTCGGGAACAGCATTGGGGCGTCACCACAGCGTTCCCCTATTTCAACGCCCCATTCGGGAAACAAGCTTGCGTCGTAAATCCATCCTTGTAGGCGGCGTACACGCCCAGACGTGACAAACTCTGTTGGCTTGTAATACCACCAGGCAATGCCACCTAAAACAACTACAAAAAAGATGCCGCCATAAATTGCGCCAAAAATAAGTCTGCGCCGCAGCGAGCGTTGGCCTAATGAGATGGATGTTGAGTTTTTGAACATGTCATGTCAATTGTAGTTAAGACTAGGCAAGATAAGACATGAGAATTTATTGGGTATATATGAAGTTTATTGATAAAAGTGAAGTGGAAGGGGAGTAGTTGAAAAGCGCCACAGTCATTTTGTGACGCTTTCAGTCGCCCGTTAAGACTTTCGAATTGGGGTGTCGAAGTGTTCTAAAACTTGTGCAATGCGCGCCAATTTCATAAATTTTGGATGCGTAAATCCATCATCTTGGACTTGTTCATGGACCCACGTGTGTTTGAACGGGATGTGAATTGCGTATGCGCCAATCTCTAGCAGCGGCAATACATCTGAGCGCATTGAGTTGCCAATCATCACAAATGTGCTGGGGTCAATGTGGTGACGATCTAACACTTGCTGATAATCTTTCGGGTTTTTCTCACTGATGATTTCAACATGCGTGAAAAAATCACCCATGCCAGAGCGTGCGATTTTGGTTTCTTGATCAAGCAAATCGCCTTTTGTGATCAGCATCAGCGTGTAATCTTCATCTAGGCTGTCCAATACGTGGCGTACGTCTGGCAATAGCTCAATTGGCTGCCGCAGCATCACCTTCCCTAGGTTGATAATCTGCTGAATGTCTTTTGTGCTGATGAGCCCCTGCGTCACTTCTAGAGCAGTCTCAATCATCGACAGCATAAACCCTTTGATGCCATACCCATACAACGCCAGATTTGTGCGCTCGACTGCATAAAGCCGATCCGCTAGCACGTCGGCGCTGACATACTTCGCTAGCAAGGCATTGAATTGTTGCTCAACGTCTTGAAAGTAAGACTCGTTGACCCAAAGTGTGTCGTCCGCGTCAAAGGCTATAGTTTTGATTGTCGCTGGTGTGAAGTTCATACTGTTTAGATTACATGCAGAGGGTGTCATGCGTAAAGAGACTATGCTCCTCTCATTCATTTGGTAAAGTAAGGCATGCCATATACAAACACACTTATCAGAGTTGCGGAGGATTGCCCTGTTGAGGCAGCGACCGAACCCAAGATGCGCGGTGGTAAAAAATCGGGCGTCAATCACGAATTTGAAGTGCTTAGCCAAAACCCTTATCAGTACAACAACGATGAACTGATTTTTGAAGTGTACTTATTCAAAAAGGGAATTTCTGCTGAAGAGGCCGCTGCCAATCGTGATGCGCTCTGGGCGGAGCTATTCAAGAAAGAGCACCCTTGTATGCGCGCGTCATCACTGACGAAACGCTACGGTTGGGGCGCACACTACAACGAAGATGGAAAAATTGCGTTGTATCCAATGGAATCGGTTGAGTATCAGCAGTATCTTGAAAGCCCAGACACTAAAACGTTGATGGCCATGCGCAGCAAACGCAAGAAATGACCGACTACCAGTACGCCACTAAGTCAAAAGAATATGCGGAAACCGGCGATGTAAGACCTTACAACGCTTATTATGAGCGTCCGGCGATGCTGTCTCTGTTGCCTAATTTACAAGGCAAGCATGTTTTAGACGTTGGCTGTGGCAATGGTTGGTATTGCAATTTCTTTCTAAGCGCTGGCGCAACGGTCACGTCGTTTGACTACGACCAAACCTTTGTAGACTACACACGCAATCGGATTGGGGATGCAGCGACTATTGTGCGCGCCAACCTTGCTGAGCCGCTAAGCTTTGTGGCAGACAACTCTATTGATGTCATTGTTGCGCCGCTCGTGATGCACTACGTCGAAGACTGGCTTGGGCCTTTCAACGAATTTCGCCGCGTTCTCAAACCTGACGGGATTTTTACGTTTTCAACCCATCATCCTTTTATGGACTGGAAGCTGTTTGACTTCAAAAACTACTTTGAACTGCGCTTTATTGAAGACGAATGGGACATTGGCAAAGTCTATTTCTATCGGCGGCCACTGACAAAAATCAGTGCGGACTTGCAAGCAGCAGGCTTTGTGATTGAACGCATCTTAGAACCGCCCATCACCGATGAATTTCGAAAAGCGCGCCCCAATGCCGTGGAAAAACTCGAAAACAATCCGTGGTTTTTGTTCTTCCGCACGCGTTTAGCGTAACGCATACGCCACACGATTACTTTTATTGCCAACCGGCAAGTGATTCAGTGTCCTTCTCCAATTCAAATGCCCTAAAATTTGCCTATGCCAACATACTTGTATCAAATCCAGCCGACGCGTATTGAAATGTTGACTGACGGAGGCACAGACGTCGAAAATGCCACCATCCAAGCGCACTTTGAATATCTACAAGCGTTACATCAGTCTGGCGTGGCTACGTTTGTGGGCCGGACACTCACCACAGATTCCGACACCTTTGGATTAATCGTTTTTGATGCTGCTGATGCAGCCGCAGCCCAAGCCGTCATGGAAAACGATCCGGCAGTAAAGCGCGGCGTGATGCAAGCAACCTTATTCCCATTTCGAACCGTTTTTGGAGGACATTCCACATGAATGCAAAAGACATTATTGAAACCTTTAACCGCAATACCAGTGTTACCAAGCGTCAAGCAGAGGGCCTAACCCATGCTGACAGCCTCTTGCAAGCCCAGTTTCGCGCCAATTGCTTCAATTGGGTGCTGGGTCACATGGTGTTCTATCGTGATGTTGTCTTGACCCGACTGGGGGGTGATTCGATCGTGCCAGAACACTATGGAAAACGCTATGGACATAGCTCAGAGCCAATCTTAGAAGATGGGGAAGATGTTGCAAATTTCCAAGAGTTGCTCAACCAGCTTGATGAAACCAATGCTGCGCTCGCTGCGGCCCTCACTGCTGGCGGCGATGAAAAACTAGCCAGCGTCTATGAAGTCAACGACGATGGGTCTGAACGCACCTTTGGTGACATGGCCGGTTTCCTCGCTTGGCATGATGCATATCACACTGGGCAGCTTGAGTTGCTACGGCAGATTGCTGGCACGGACGACCACATTATTTAAGGAGTGATAGGTGAGAGTTGAGATAAATGTCAACATTGGCACGTATCGCAAACCATAACAATCAACTCACAACTGTCAACGTTCTATGCCTTGGATCAAAACTGTCTCTCTTTCTGAAGCCACTGGGTTTCTAAAAAAAGAATACGATGCCGCGATGAAGCGCGCCGGCCGGATTTGGAATATCGTAAGCATCATGAGCCCTAATCCGCGGGCAATGAAAAGCTCGATGGATTTTTATGGCGCGATTATGTTTGGGGCGTCACCGTTGAGCCGTAGTCAACGTGAGATGCTCGCTGTCGTGACCTCAGCAGCCAACCATTGCCTCTACTGAATACGCGCCCACGCGCACGACCTCCGGGCTGAGGTCGCTAACGATTGGAACCTAACAGACGCAGCCGAAGCTGACCGCGTTGTCGGGCTAATTGCATCAAACTGGCGCGAAGCACCGTTGTCAGACGTAGACGTGGCGCTGTGTACCTATGCGGAAAAGCTAACCCTCGCTCCGACAGAAATGACTGCGGCAGATCTAGAGCCGTTGCGTGCGCAAGGTCTCGATGACCGCGCGATTCATGATGCCACTCAGGTGGTCAGTTATTTCAATTACATCAATCGCATTGCAGACGCCTTAGGGGTAGAACCAGAGACGTTTGTGCCAGCTTGGGAAAAGCCAACGACTTAACGACGCGGCCTTCGCCTCGTGACAGTGCCATGCAAATTCCCATCCGTAACCTTTGGTATCTGCTGCTCTATGCCTGGGGTGAGACGCCAAAGTCGCCCTATTGGGCGATGCTAGACAGTGAGGATGCGCCCTCAATTGATGGCATGTTAGCTTCGGTGCTTGTCCGGCTAATGCAGCAGCGGGTCCGCATTGGATTAGAGCGTAACTACACCCCGCAACAGCAAGAAATTGCAGGTATTCGGGGGCGCGTACAGTTTGCGCAGAGCATCAAGCAGCGTAGTTTTACACGCCAACATGCCGTTTGTCAGTTTGATGAATACACCATCGACATTCCAGAAAACCGAATTATTCTCAGTACGCTGACGTGGTTGAGTCACTCAGGGGAGTTTGGGAAACAAACGCAGAAAACGAAAGCGCTTAAGCATCAAGTGCGGCAAACGATGCGTCTGATGGGCGGCGTGCAAACGCTCCCGCTGACGCCTGCATTTATCCAGCGCACCTTACAACAGCGTCATGATCGTGACTATCACGTCATGCTTTCGATCTGTGCCTATTTACTGCAACGGCGGATGCCAACCGAAACCGCTGGACAGACGCGCTTTCAAAATCTACCCAAAGACGACCTCAGACTCTACGCTGTCTTTGAAAAATTCGTTGCCAATTTCTATCGCTATCATCTTGCAGATTGGCACGTCCAACCGCAGAAAACACTTACCTGGCCGACTGCGAAACATCCTAATTTGCCAACCATGCGGCCAGATCTCGTGTTAGAGCAGCACACATCAGGCCGCATTATTGTGCTGGACACCAAATTTACCGCCAACAGTTTACGCACCAATTACTACGGCAACAATCGATTTGACTCTAACCATTTGTATCAGATGTACGCCTACCTGCGCACGCAAGATCATGTCTCGCCGCAGCATGCGCAAGCGCTAGGAATTTTGCTGTATCCCACCGTTGCAACGCAATTGTCAGAAACGCTCACCATGGAATCACATGAGATTTTGTTGACGTGTGTGGATTTAGCCGCCGAGTGGCAAGCGATTGAGCGGCAATTGTTGGGGACAGTGAGTGGTGAGTGAAGAGTGACAAGTGAAGTAGCCGCTTGCATTCTTTCAAAAGACAAGACAGCACATACTTCACTCTTTACTCATCACTATTTACTCTTCACTTTCCCACCTTATCCCAACGCTGCCATAATCCGGTCGACCTGCGCCAGATGTACTTCACAGTGTTCTTGATAGCCAAATAACAGATGCGTGACGTTCATCGGGCCGTCTTCAGAGTGTTGGCCGACTTTCTCCCACACGGTTTCATCTGCAACTAACGTGTCAAACAACATGGTCCAGCGGGCGTGCACGCCCCGCAAAATGGAGAGTGACATTTCAATGTCGGCATGCGTTTCATCGACCATTACTGCCCACGCGTCTTGATCGTAATTCTTCAGCGGCGGGTTTTCTTCAGTCAACACCAATTTCAACCGAATAAAGGCGTTCATGTGTGAGTCGGCACAATGGTGAATAACCTGTGCGACCGTCCAGATATCGACTGGTGTGACTTCGGTGAGTTGGGCTGGCGTCAGACCTTTGACTTTAGTTGCCATTTGTTCTGGAAAGCGTCGTAGCGTTTCAATAGCGGCAAGTTTGTTTTTGACAATATGCATGTGAATCTCCTTGGTGTCTAACGGCTTACCACTCAAAGTGCTTTGCGTATTGCTTCGCAGTCGCATGTTTCTAAGAGCACTTTGAGTGGTGATCGGAATGACATAAATTTTCACATACGCAACCTATCAATTCAAATGACCATTTTTGATATGATTGATCGGAATAAGCGATAGAGGATTGGCGGGCTAGTTGGCCTGTTACCAGAACTGCTACATCATCCATGCGCCACCAACCACCCTACACACTAACAAACTAACCCACTGCTCCATGGAACTTCGTCAACTCGCCACCTTCAAGCACCTCGCGCAAACGCTTAGCTTTTCTGGCACCGCTCAAGCCTTAAGCTATGCGCAAAGCACGGTGTCTGCCCAAATTCGCAATTTGGAAGAAGAGTTAGCGGTTAGCTTATTTGAACGCTTAGGAAAGCGGGTTGCATTGACAGCCGAGGGCCAAAAATTCTTGACCTATGTTGACCAACTGCTCTCGCTTGAAGCCGAAGCAAAGCTCGCCTTTCAGCCACAAAATACTGTCAGTGGGCGTTTGAATTTATATGCCCCCAGCACCTTATGTGTGCAGCGACTGCCCCAAATTTTGCAGCGCTTTCGAGAGCAGTATCCTGATGTGCAGATCAACATTAATACGTTGCATCCAGACCATGTTTACGAAGCTGTGCGCAGCGGCAAGTTTGACTTTGCCTTTCGTCTCGCACCGCCAATCCAAATCTCAGACATGGTTGTGGAACATCTCGTTACAGAACCACTTGGATTCTATGTGCACCCAAGCCACCGACTGGCAAATGCTGTTCCCTTTCAACTTAAAGACCTGCGCACAGAATCGTTGATCTTGTCAGAGCCCGGTTGCTACTATCGCGTTGCACTTGAAAAAGACGCAGAAATCCAAGGTGTTCAATTTGGGGATGTCATGGCCTTTGAAAATACAGAAGCCATGAAACAGTGCGCCATTACGGGGTTAGGCATCGCCTTTATGCCAGAGGTGGTTGCTGCCAGCGCTTTGGCTGCCGGGACATTAGTCAAATTAGACGTACAAGCCGTCCCGCAAGAAATGCATACGCAGTTGATTTATCACAAAGACAAATGGTTGTCGCCAACCATGCTGGCGTTTTTAGCAGTGGTTAGGGCGACCTCATTTGGTACAGAGCTTGCGCTGCCCGAAAAAACACTGAACCAAACGTTAACAAATTGACAATAGCCTTTCCTGTACAGTGAAGATGTTTGGAGTGGTAGGTTGAGTAGGTATTACTGGGTTTAGGTATGGGGTTTCATCAGATCAATTTTTTGCCAATTTGGCTGGCTGCACTGGGGCTTGCACTGATCCAGCCGCTTTCTGCGCAGCAGGTTCTAAAGGCAGCCGAACTTCCACCTAATCCACAAGTTGAATACGTCATCCACGTTAGCATCGATGGACTTACAGCGAGCATGCTGGAAGCCAAACTCGCTGGTGACACTGCTGAACAGTACGCCGCTTTTCAACGCCTCATTGACGAAGGCGCCTCCACATTCAACGCCAGAACCGATTACGACACCACGGTAACGTTACCCAATCACGTTGGCATGCTCACAGCACGCCCGCTGTGGCAGCCTGAAGGCGTGTCTGACCAGCATCATCATGGGTTTCCGCATAATGCCTTACCAGAAGGCACAAATATGACCCTGCATAACGCGGGCAATACAAGCGTTGGTTACATCTACAGCGTGTTTGATGTTGTGCATGACCATGGCCTCACGACAGCGCTCTATGCCAGTAAAGAGCGTTTCAACATCTTTGAGAAAAGTTATAACGACACTTACGGGCGTGGAGACAGCGTTGGCGAAGACAATGGCCGTAATAAAATTGATCGTTACGCGTATGCGAATGATGGTCTACATGCGCAGTCGCTGCATGCATTGGTGATGGAAGAGTTACCGCAAACCCACCCGAATTACACATTTGTGCATTACGCTGACCCTGATTTAACTGGACATGTCCATGCGTTTGGATCGGATGAATATTTTGAGGCAGTTGAAGGTGTCAACGATTACTTAGCTGACCTAATGACGTTGGTAGAAACAGACCCAGTGTTTCGTAATAACACCGTCATGATCGTGACTAGTGACCATGGCGGTACTGATTTCAAAGGTCATGGTGACCAGACGATGGAAATCAATTACCGCATTCCGTTGTTTGTGTGGGGCCAAGGTGTGGCCGCCAATGCAGACTTGTACGACCTCAATCCGACGAATCGGCAAGACCCTGGGGTGGAGCGGCCAACGTTTTCTGTCGATGTTGTGCAGCCTTTACGCAATGGAGAAACTGGCACGCTGGCGCTAGAGTTGCTGGGCTTACCAAGCATTCCGTGGTCTTTTATGACCAATGCGATGAACGTTGCGTCTTTTCAGGCTGAAGCGTCTGCGTTGAAAGAGCTTTTTCTACCAGTTATCTGGCATTAGTCTGCTTTAAATTCTGCAACTAGCGCTTCAATGTGAGCGGGGCCAATGCCGCAGCATCCGCCAATGATACGCGCTCCTTGGTATGCCCACTGTACGGCTTGGTCTGTAAATTCTGCTGGCGAAATAATGCCTTCGAAAAACCACTTGGGACGCACAAAATGACCTGAGTGCGGAAAGGCGCCAAAAGGGCCGTCCCAGTGGGCTTTGATGTCTTCTAAGCACTGCGCCGTGTGCTCGGTTAAGGTGTGCATAACTAACATTGCGTCTGGTTTCTTGGGCGCAATCGCTTCAACAATGTCAATCAATTTGCCTTCGGTTGGCGTATGTGTGTAGTACAACACCAACTCCCCATTGTCGTCAGCCTTCACAGAGAAGCCACACCACACGGGTAATCCGGCGGCCTGTGCAACTTCAATCGCAATGGCGGTGTGCTCAACATCACGCATCATTTCGAGCATGATCATATCGACGCCTTCTTCCACAAAAATTTGAACCTGATCTTCCCAATTTTTGCGCACGACAGCATTTGTCGCTTTTTCAAACTTAAAGCGCGCGTCGGAAATGGCACCCGCAACGGCCACATGCGGGGCATTACACGCAATGCGTGCCGCAAGTGCAGCGCGTGCGGCAGACCGATTCATCGCTTCGAACTGGTCACCTAAGCCTGCTGGTTCTAGAACCTGGCGCGATGTGCCAAACGTATTGGTAATAATCACGTCTGCTCCAGCGCGAATGTAGCTCTCATGAATAGCTTGAATCTCTGCTGGATGCGTCACATTCGCAATCGAAGACCATGAATCCTGATCCATTGGAACGTCGCGCTTTTCAAGCTCAGTTCCTGTCGCGCCATCAATAATGATGATTTCGCCAGCGGCTAGTTTTTGTTGAAGTTGTGAGTACATGGGCTTAAAGACGAGGCGTGTTCCTCAAGGCAACCGTAGGTTGTTAAGGAACACGCCTCGTGAATAGTATTGACTTAGATCAATTCGTATTTCTTCGCAATTGCCATCAGGTCTTCGCGTTCAGCAGCGGTCAACTGTGGATATGGATCACGCACTGGCCCACCATATAACCCACGGGTTTCCATCATCGCTTTCACGCCGGCCACACCGTACTTTGCTGTCACGGCTTTGTTTGGCTCAATGAGGTTGTGTTGCAATTTCATCGCGGTAGCCATATCGCCGCTATCAAATGCGCGTTTGACGGCCTGAACGCGTTCTGGCGCAAAGTTAGCAAATGCGGAGATCGTCCCTGCAACTCCAATGGAAAGGCATGGCAAGAAGCCACTCGCAGAACCAGTCAGAAGTGTGAAGTTTGGCGCATTGCCAATCACAATTTCAGCCATTTTGACCACGTTGGTGGTGCTTTCTTTCATCCCGATGATGTTGTCATGCTGTGCGGCTTCAAGCACAGCAGCAGTTGACATAATCACACCCGTGTAGCCCGGCATGTTATAGATCATGATTGGCATTGGGGAAGCGTCTGCAACCGCGTTGAAGTAGTTAATTTGGGTGGCATCACCAGCGCGGTTTTTGTAATAGTGCGGCGTGATCACCAAGGTGGTGTCCGCACCCACATCGGCGGCGCGTTTGGTGAGATCAATGCTCTGAGCCAGTGATTCGCAGCCTGTGCCAGCAATCAGCAGGCGGTCTGAGGTCATGGCCTTGCGGCAGGTGTCCAGCACCGCAATTTTTTCATCGGCGGTGAGCATTGGGAATTCGCCGTTAGAGCCAAGGGCTACATAGCCGTCTAGCTCCATGGTTTCCCAAATGCGAATGTTGTCAGCTAACTTATCTAAGGCGAGTGAGCCGTCTGCATTGAACGGCGTTGGAATTGGCGCAAACACGCCTGCTAATTTTTCGTGCATTGTGTCTCCTGCGGAGCAGATAGAGAACGCGCTGCGCGCTAGAGACAGAGTAAGAGGCTAGCGTATTGTCAACATAAGTGCTGGCTAGCAGCTTAGTCTGCCTCTATCTCTTAGGCGCGTTGCGCCGTCTCTTACTCTCTACTCTGTCTTTTCTACTCTTTCTTTCAATTTATCGAGCAATTCTTGTTGCCCGTTCGGTCCTAATCCTTTTGATACGGCGGCTTGGACAAGCGGCTCCCAGTTGGGAACAATCTGATCTTGCCACGGGATGCCGTAGTCTGCGAGCACTTGCTGTGTTTCTGGGTAGGTTTCAGCCAATAACTGCACTGGCATGAACCCGTCAATTTCACTAGATGCAACTGGCGTGGCGATGGTGACTGCGTTGGGCGCAATGCTAGGGTCAAAGACCTTGGCAGCGTTATGCCCCATAATGTCCGCATACACTGCTGGATCAAGGTCTAGTTTGCGAATAGCATCCATCAGCGGCTGGAAATCTGGCTCGGTCATTTTGCCAGGGTAAATCAACAGGGGATAGTCTGTGCCAAATAGGATTTTGCGGTGGTCAACTGCGGCTAGGGCGCTGTTGAAAATGCGTTTGGTGGTGTAGAGCAGCGGCGATGCAGCCGTGTCATAGTACACATTGCGCAGTTGTTTGCGTACGCGCGGCATCATTTCGTAAAACAGGAGTCCGCCGCCCCAGTGCGCCAAGATCAGTTTTAGCTCTGGGAAGCGGCAGGCAAGGTCATAGTAATGCCGCAGTGGCGTGGTGCTTTTGCCAAGGTAATAGCCACCGATCTCTTCGCTGACGTGTAAGTTCAGTGGCACGTTGTTGGCCACGCACATCTCTACCAAGCTGAGAAAATCTGGGTCAGTAAGACCGTGACCTTGGGCATAAGGGTTCAATTCCCCTAACCCCAACAGACCGTTGTCTAAGCAGCGTTGGAATTCATCTCGTGCGGCTTGCCCAGCCTGCGGTTGGATGGTGGACAGGGCAATCACTCGGTCGGGATAGCGTCTGACCAATTCAATGGCTTGATCATTGCGCTGTACACAAGACTCGTGCTGATAAAAATACTCACCAACAATCACCACTTTATCGACCCCAGCCCGATCCATATCGGCAATCATTCGTTCCGGACTAGCCCAGCCCTGAATTGACTTGCCCTGCGGAGGATTTAGTAATAAGCCCCAATATGGCTCTTGCTCAGAAAATTGCGCCAGTCTGTCGCACAATTCCGGCGGCGTGAAATGAATGTGGGAATCAATAATCATTGGTCAATTTCCAACAGCCAATTCTCAATGCCGACTGTCCGTTGGGCGTTGGTGATTGAAAATTGAGAATTAGTCATTATAAAAGCCGTACACAGCCCGAGAAATATCGCTCATCATTGTGCTGTGGATATTCCAATCTAACGCTTCTGGACGCCAGATAAAGATGCCTAGTGCGTAAGCGCCACCAGGGGAGTCCACAATGGCAACGTCGCCATAGGTGCTAATTTCTAAGCCATGCCGATGTGAGATGGGGAACTGCGGCGGCACGCCAGCTTCAATCAGTGTGCCAATTCGGTCTAGCTTGAAGAGCTCCAAAATTTGCGTACAAGAGTCAGGCGTGAATGCTTGCGGATAGACCAAACGGAGCGTGCCACCGTTATGATCAGCACACATACTGATGTTCGCCATGAGCCAAGTGATTTCGCGTGCCGTGGTTTGACGCCAAGAATCAGGGCCGGTGTTGATATCGATGCGTGAGTTCGCTGGAGTCTGAATTTCAGGCGCTTGGCCTTCCTGACCATATGCACCAATCATAAACGTGCTCTGTAACCCAAGCTGTTGCATCGTTTGGGTTACTAAGACTGACCCTAGCGCAGGGTCACCACCACCCAGCAGCGTTAGGACGGTATTTGCATCTTCAATGGTGTTGCGTTGAATGCTTTTTTCAAGCGCAGCTTGCAAATCTGCGGGCAATTCGGGGCCTGCCCGACGCATGGCTGTAATTGCCATGGGCAAGGTCATCATTTCCATGCCGCTCATTGCAACATCAGACTGAATTGGCAATTCCTCGCCGGTTTCCAGATTGATGATCATCATACTAAGTAGGCCTTGGAAGCCAAGCTGAGCAACATATTCTTGGACGAAGTCGCCGATGGTGACTTGTGTTGGGGCAACAATCTCACCTTCGGCCAAGGTCAGATAAGCACGCCGATTGCTCGGTTGCCGGAGCGCCATGTCAATAACTTCAATAGAAGAGAAGGTATCAATATTTAGGCCGGGCGCACCCGCTTCGAAGTTGATCGTCTCTGCGTTCCCGCGCGCTTCACCTGGCCGGACAGCATACAGCTCATTGATGCCCGTTAGCACATCTTCCAGTTGACGCCGATCGTAATCAATGGAGATTTCAACATCAACGGCACCAGGTTGTTGGTTCCAAAGGTAAGCCCAGAACCCAACCCAGAAGTTTGTGTCAGAGCGAAAGGTTTCAACCACAGCAAAAATAGCGTCAAGGTCAACCCGAAAGCTAAAAGAAGCCGGATCAATATGAATAATCGCGTCCTGAAAATAGACTTCAACGGGACGGCTGTAAATCTGATTGAGTTTGTCACGTGCTTCTTGCTGAGTGAGGCCGCCAACAGGGATACCTTCAACAGACGTGCCAACTTGCAACCGTGCGCGAACATCACTGTAAGCGACAAGTTGCAGGGAGAAGTAAATCGCGGCAGCGAAAATACTAAGAATGGTGAGCCAGTTCAGAACAACTGGATTACGACGATTTTCCAAGGGATTATGCGTGGAGCTATTAGCAAATTTAGACGTCTGTTGGAGGCACTATTCCCCTAACAAATTATTAAACTAACGCCCTATTATTCATGTATACTTTGTGTAGAAATGACGCGAACAGCGCGTCATAAAAACTAGATGTTTCAATTATAGTGAGGCTAATCCCACAATGGCAAAATACACCAAACCACAAGAAGTGTTTGATGCAATGGTAAAGGAATTCGATGCCGAAAAAGCAGGCAATATCGATGCGCGTGCCCAACTAAAACTCTCCGGAGATGACGGTGGCGACTGGTACATGATTATTGGCGACGGCAAGATGGAAATTGAAAAAGGCACCATCGAAGATCCTGAAATGACAATGAGCATGGAAGACAAAACTTGGGTGGCCCTAACCAACAACGAAGCAAACGCCATGATGTTGTTCATGCAAGGCAAGATCAAAGTCACTGGCGACATGCAACTAGCCCTGCAATTGCAGAAATTATTCTAAAAGAAAGAGTAACGGTGCTGTGCCCTTAGAGGCAGAGATAGAGCTCTCATGCTCTTCTCTACCTATAGGGCGCAGCGCGTTCTCTGCCTCTGTCTTTCATTATGGATCGCGAAGAAATTAGACGACAGCAAATGATTGGGATGGCAGTTGGGGTGCTTGGTGGCATTATGACTGCAAACTTCTTCCCAAATTTCCGTGAAGGCGTTGGCGGCTTTGGGCCTGCCATCTTCTTAGGCGCCGCAATTGGTGCATTTATGGGTGCTCCGGCAGCCGTGCAGCGCTTAGGGCTAATCTTCACGCGTGATCCGAAAAAAGAAGCTACCAACTTGGTAATTGGCATGCTTGTGCCAGTTCTCGTAATTTTGGCAATTTATTGGTTTGTCTGGTGATAAGTCTGTGACTGAATATAAGAATCCAGCCTTGACCGTCGATGTGGTCATTTTCTGCTTGCGTGAGCAAAAATTGCAAACGCTGCTCATCAAGCGTGGTCTTGAACCATTTGAAGGGAAATGGGCTATTCCGGGCGGCTTTGTTCGCTACGGAGAAGACATTGATGATGCTGCTCTCCGCGAGCTAGGCGAAGAAACTGGTGTGCATAGCGTATACCTTGAGCAGCTTTACACCTTTGGCGCCCCAGACCGTGATCCGCGCGGACATACGGTGACCGTGGCGTACTTTGCCCTGATCCCAGACGAAAACTTACCACTACAAGCCGGTACAGATGCTGCTGAGGCCGCTTGGCACACAATGGATGAACTGCCTGAATTGGCATTTGATCATCAAACAATTGTGGAATATGCGCACGAACGGTTGCGTTACAAGCTGGAATATACTTCTGCGGGTTTCAAATTATTGCCGCGCGAATTTACCTTGACCGAGCTTCAAACCGCTTATGAAATAGTGCTTGGTGAAAAGCTAGACAAACGCAACTTCCGCCGCCGCTTGCTAGAAGCAAATGTCGTTGAAAAAACTGGACAATACCGTTCAGGCGGAGAAGGTCGCCCAGCTATGCTGTATCGCTACTCTGCTGAGGCAGACCCTGAAGTAAAAGCCCGTCGGCTTTACCCCTAACGTACCTCTGCTATTGCAAGATTGCCAACAAACTCTCCTTATATCGCTGTGAAAAATCCATTACCGCATCGTGGGAATTCACAGTAAACTTTTAGCAATCGTGCAATTCTTCACAATAGTATTGCAACCAATACATTCACCCTGATGTTGCGCCATATGAATGTGGCGTGACAAATCATAAAAACAGGAAAACCTTATGACGCATCGCGTATATAACTTTGGTGCTGGTCCTTGCACACTGCCACTTTCTGCTTTGGAAGAAGCTCAAGCTGAGTTTTTAGACTTTGCCGGAACAGGTATGTCAATTCTTGAGATTAGCCATCGTTCTGCTCCTTACGTTGAAGTCTACGAAGCTGCGCAAGCAAATATGCGCAAATTGCTAAATGTCCCAGACAATTACAAAATTGTGTTTATGCAAGGTGGGGCAACCATGCAATTCTCGATGTTAGCTATGAATTACCTGCAAGGTGGCACAGCTGATTATGTTGTCGCAGGGACATGGGGTAAGAAAGCAATTGCCGAAGCCAAAAAAGAAGGCGAACCACGGGTTGTATTCAACAGCGCAGAAGAAAATTTCAAGTCAATGCCAAAACAAGCAGACATTGATTTCAACCCAGACGCTGCTTACTTCCACTACACCTCAAATGAAACGATCCAAGGTGTAGAACACCGCACTCCATATGACACGGGTGGTGTGCCACAAATTTGTGACATGTCCTCTGACTTCATGGCTTACCCAGTTGATGTCAGCAAGTACGCCATGATTTACGCCGGCGCGCAAAAGAACGCTGCGCCTGCTGGTTTGACCATCGCCATCATCAGCGATGAACAATTAGCCAAAGCCCCAGACAACGTACACACTTACTTGGACTACCGCATCCACGCCGCTAAGGATTCGGCTTACAACACGCCGCCAGTGTTCCCGATCTACATGCTTAGCAAGGTCACCAGCTGGATGCTAAATGAAGTCGGCGACTTGGACGCCATGTATGTCCGTAACAAGGCAAAAGCCGACACTATTTACAACGCGATTGATAACAGTGGCGGTTTCTACAAAGGTCACGCAGTCAAAGACAATCGTTCCATTATGAACATCACTTGGACCATGAACACCCCAGAATTGGAGTCAAAGTTCATGGCTGAAGCGACCAAGCACGACCTGATTGCACTCAAAGGCCACCGCTCAGTTGGCGGCCTGCGCGCTAGCATTTACAACGCAATGTCACCAGAAGGCTGTAACGCATTGGCAGACTTCATGGCTGAATTCCAACGCGTGAATGGGTAGTACTCACGCACACCACTCAAAGTGCTTTGCGTAGCCTTCAGTGCTAACTTTTTCTAAATTTGAGTGGTAATTAAGGCCTGAGTTGTGACGCGTCACTACTCAGCATGTCTTTCCAAACAAAAAGAGGCTTGCGACAACATTCGCAAGCCTCTTTTTTAGTTACAAAACAGTGCGCTGGTCAACTAGCTAGCAAACCAACTGAAGCGCCTACATGCGCGGGAGCGTAATAGACTCTTGCCCTTGGTACTTCCCTTTCTTGTCGGCATATGACACTTCGCAGTCTTCATCGCCTTCGAAGAACAAGACTTGCGCAATGCCTTCATTGGCATAGATCTTGGCTGGTAGCGGCGTAGTGTTGGAAATTTCCAAGGTCACATAGCCTTCCCATTCTGGCTCAAACGGCGTCACGTTAGTGATGATGCCACAGCGGGCGTAGGTGCTTTTCCCAAGACAGACTGTCAACACGCCGCGTGGCACGCGGAAGTATTCCACCGTACGGGCCAGTGCAAACGAATTTGGCGGCACAATGCAGACATCGCCTTTGAAATCGACCATCATGTCTGGGTCAAAGCTTTTCGGGTCAACAATGCTGTTATTGACGTTGGTGAAAATCTTGAATTCATCAGCAACGCGGATGTCATATCCATAAGAAGACACCCCATAAGAAATAACGCCCTTGCGGACTTGCGTATCGACAAACGGCTCAATCATGCCGTGTTCTAACGCCATTTTGCGGATCCAATGATCTGGTTTAAGGCCCATAATGTTGAGAGTAGATAGTTG
>JAHDBS010000344.1 GCA_020630225.1 Anaerolineales bacterium
GACGAAACTTATCGAGGTGCGCACGTTTCCGCACTTCGTGGTGGGCGCGCGGCTGGTTTGACTCTACTAAACAAAATTGATCCAATTGACTACGGCAAGTCACGTAACCACTTAGACGGTGCTATTACCCGTCTCTCGCCTTACATTCGACATGGCGCAATTACGCTAACCGAAGCCCGAGACCATGCATTAGACATCACAAAAAAGCCGCAGTTTGAAGCCAACAAGTTTGTCTTTGAACTTGCTTACCGTGACTACTTTCAGCATGTGTATGCGCAGGAAGGCGTTTCTATTTGGGATGATCTAGAACCTTACAAAACTGGTTTCACCGCGAACGACTACGCTGATGAACTTCCGGTGGATATTCTGACGGCGAGTACCGGCGTCTCTGCGATGGATGCATTTATTCGCGAGCTCCATGAAACTGGATATTTACACAATCATGCCCGCATGTGGTTGGCCGCTTATGTTGTGCATTGGCGACGTGTGAAGTGGCAAGCCGGCGCGAAATGGTTCTTACAACACCTATTAGATGGCGACCCAGCCAGCAATAACTTGTCATGGCAATGGGTTGCCAGCACATTTAGTCACAAGCCTTATTTTTTCAACCTGACGAATTTGCGCAAGTTTAGTCGGGGCCGCTATTACGACACTTCATCTGAAACAGGCCATGACATTTTTGACGCTTCCTATGAAGTGTTAGAAAAACGGTTGTTTCCACACAAGCCACATAGCGAGAGGCCACAGCGCAAACCCAAAAAATCTGGCAAACGTCGGTCAAGACCACATCACTATGAATAAGCAACCTATTGTTTGGGTCTTTGGGGATCACCTTAGCTCAACAAACCCAGCTCTTATGGCGCACCCAAACGCGCCAGCAATTTATGTTTGGGATGAAGACATGCTCAAACGTAATCAGCTGAGCTTGAAACGCATTGCATTTGTTTACGAATGCTTGTTAGAGCTGCCTGTCACCATTCGGAAAGGTCAGACTGCTGAGGTGCTGGCCGCTTTTGCTAACGAACACAATACCGCCTCAGTTTGCACAGTCAAAAGCGTGAGCCCCCGGTTTCAACGTCACTGTAGTGCTTTAAAGAAAAAAGGCTTGGCATTAGAGGTTCTAACGCCAAAGCCTTTTGTAAGTTATAACGGCAAGCGTGATCTAAAACGCGCTTCACGCTACTGGCGTCAAATCCAGAGCTATGCGTTTCAATACACCGAGTAAGCTACACGACTTTTACAGTCACATCCATTCCTGACTTGAGTGAGTTTGCTACGATGCAAGATCGCTCAGAAATAGTCACCAGTTTTTCCAGCAAAGCGCTATCGTCTGCGGTTGCCGAGACTTGAATTTCGGCAGCCGTAAACTTCGCTGGTTTTCCTTCCAACGTTCCTACAACAGCAACTTTTACATCTGAAATTGCCGCATCACGCGTGCGAATTGCTTCAAGCAGATTGCTATTGAAACAGCCCCCTAACGCTACTAATAACATTTCTCCACCCATCATTCCGGCGTCTGTGCCGCCTTTACTCTCTGGGCGATCAATCAATACTTTGTGACTACGCACGTCCGCTTCTGTTACGGTTGCAGACTGTTGAGAAAGATTTACTGATATAGCTGGCATAAAGGTTGCTCCTATTTTGTTTCATTAAGTTTCTTAATATTCTAGCGCGACAATAGGATGTTACACAGAGAGTAGCAACTCTCACAAGCTAGTCTTAATTAAGACCCAAGACGGTTAATGTTATTGTTTAGTTAGTGTTTGGTAAAAACACTTAGATTGGTTTTGGGTAGACAACGAAGATGCAATTTTCCTTACGTCTTCCCTTCATATTGAGCTATACAAAATGTCATATCAAGCGTACGAACAGTGGAAAGACATCCCTCTTTCTGAAAAGCCAGAAGTCTCTATTGTTATCCCGGCTTATAACGAGGAAGAGCGAATTGTGCCAACTATTGGTGCAATTGCAGCTTACATGGTTGAGCTTGGCATCCCTTGGGAATTAATTATTGCGGACGACGGGTCTAAGGACAACACTGTTGCTCTTTGTGAAGAGCTGGGGCTTGTCAACATGCATGTGCTTATTGCAGACAAAAATGGAGGCAAAGGCAGTGCTGTTCAACGCGGCATGCTTGCCGCAAAGGGAACTTACATTCTGTTCTCAGATGCAGACAACTCCACCCCAATTCAAGAAATTTCACGTCTTTTATCCAAAATCAAAACCGAAGGTTATGACATCGCTGTTGGCTCACGCGCTGCAGATGGTGCTGAGGTTGAAAACAAGAGCCTCAAACGCCAAATTTTCAGCAATGGACTAAACACCATTGTGCAGAAAGTCTTTCGCATCAAGGTGAATGACACCCAATGTGGATTCAAACTCTACAAGCGTGATGTTGCGCGCCGTTTACATACCGCCCAAACATTGATGGGCTTTAGCTTCGATCTCGAAATTTTGTACCTTGCCTTCAAGCTTGGCTATAACGTCGCTGAAGTTCCGGTGCAATGGTTCGATGCACCAGGGTCAAAAGTTGACCCTATCAAAGAAGCACAACGCTTCCTTCGTGACTTGGTAAAGATCAAAATCAATGACATGCAAGGAGACTACGCAAATGCTTAGTGGCAAACTACGCATTGGTGTACTCACCACCTTCCCACCGGGAACAGGCAGTCTAAACGAATACGGCTTTCATTTTGTAAATGCACTCCGTGAAAAATTCGACGACGTGTCAGAAGTCATTCTTTATGTCGATGAATTACCAAACGAAGCAAGTTATCCTGCATTTGAAGATGACAATATAGACACCCAAATTGTCCCTTGCTGGGACTTTGATGCGATCAACAATCCACTTCGCATTCTAAAGGCCATTCGGAATACGGAGCCAGACATTGTGCTGTTCAATCTGCAATGGGCAACGTTTGGCGGACGCAAAGTCCCTGCATCACTTGGCCTTGTTACGCCAGCGCTTGTCCGTTGGTTAGGCATTCCGACTGTTGTCTTACTCCACAATATTATGGAAACCGTAGATTTGAAATCTGCAGGTTACGCAGGCAACCCAGTCATGGAAGCAATTGTGCGCGGCTTTGGCAACATTGCGACTCGCATTCTGCTCCGCTCAAACTTGGTAGCTCTGACTATTCCAAAATATGTTGAAATTCTAGAAGCAAAATACAAAGCTGATAACGTTCTACTTGCACCACACGGCTCTTTTGATGCCAATGTCCCCCACCCTGTTTTTGATCTCCCTGAAGGCCCAATGCAAATTATGACGTTTGGCAAATTCGGCACTTACAAAACAGTTGAGGCACTCATTGAAGCGTTTGAAATTTTGCAAAATCGCGGTAAACAAGATCTGGAACTCGTCATTGCTGGCTCTGATAGCCCAAATGCCAAAGGATATCTAGCGGGCGTTGCAGAGGCCTACAAACATGTTCCCAATATCCGTTACACCGGCTATGTGGCTGAAGAAGACGTCCCAATTATTTTTGGCGAAGCCGCAGTAGTCGTATTTCCTTACACCAGTACAACTGGTAGTTCTGGCGTTTTACATCAGGCTGGGGATTATGGCAAAGCAGTGATCCTGCCAAATATTGGCGACTTTGCTGAAGTTATTACTGAAGAAGGCTACACTGGAGAATTCTTTGCGCCAGAAGACGCCCAAAGCATGGCCAATGCCATAGCAAAAGTCATTGATAACCCAGAACGCCGTCGAGAAATTGGCCAGCAAAATTTCTTAGCATCCCACGGTATTCCAATTTCTGAAATCGTTGATTGGTATCTGCTCCATATGCAGACCTTACTTTTAGACTCTACAAACACCAAACGTCGTCAGCGCAGGCTCCGACGGCAAGGTGCTACAGCATAACTCCTTTATTTTGAAGAGATTCTTTCCATGCAACTCACTGAGCGCACGCTAGACAACGTCAATATCATTGCGATCAATGGTCGTTTTGATGCGCACACTTCAAAACCAGTTTCTGATTGGCTAGAAGCCCACTCCTCGTTAACGCCACCACGCATTGTTATTAACTTCGAAAATACCGAATTCATTGACTCTGTGGCGCTTGCAGTGCTGGTGTCCACCATGAAACGCTGTCGTCAAAACAATGGTGACGTGTTTCTTGCAGCCATGTCGCAACCTGTCAAAATTATTTTTGAACTAACGCGCTTAAACAAAGCATTCCACATTTTCGACTCTGAAGTGGAAGCGCTTGTTAGCTTTGGTGTATGACAATCCAAGCCACATCGGACAAAACTGTCCGCGAACTGCAACATCAGATTGCACAGCTTGAGAGTGACATTGAACTCATTACCGGCGAACTTGTCGCGCGGCAAGATGAGCTTGTTACGCTTTACAACCTAGCACAAGCCTATCGGAGCGTGCTCTCTGAAGATGACCTCATCAACATTACATTGAAGCAGCTCTCTGAGCTATTGAGTGCGGAGTCATCTTTCTTAGTGCTTACCCGGACTGCTGAGAACATTTCGACGCATCAATTCCCTCCTTCTGCTTTGGACGATGCCATGATTATGCGCTGGTATGCCTCCATGAAGGTCCATGGGCGCGATGTGATGGTGAGTTCTGAAGACGAACAATTCCCCATGCTTGGTGGGGTTGATGCCATTATTGCCGCGCCAATTGTGATGGATAAAAAAATCCGTGGCATGGTTGGCGTTGCCAACAAGCGCATGGGACCTTTTTCCGCTCCAGACCGGAAAAAAGCATTTGCAGTCGGCGAGCAAATTAGCTCGCAATTAGAGTGCATCATTCTGCATGAGCAGTTGATTGCACAAGCCCGCATTCAGTCAGAATTAGATCTTGCCCAGCGTGTGCAACACAGCTTGTTGCCCCAAAGTATTCCTTCAGTGCATGGACTGGACTTGGCCGCAGGATCAACCGCCGCCCGCGAAGTCGGTGGCGATTTCTATGATTTCATCAACAAGCCAAATGAATTTGTGTTTGCTGTTGGTGATGTCTCTGGCAAAGGCATGTCGGCCGCTCTGCTGATGGCAATGGCGCGCACCACAGTTCGCAACCTAACCGTGCGCGACAGCGCTGTTGAACCTGTAGATTTGCTTGAGACCGTCAACAATTCACTGTATGACGACTTTTCAGATGTCAGTATGTTCGCCACAATGTTCGTAGGGTCTTACCGCCCAGAAGATC
>JAHDBS010000345.1 GCA_020630225.1 Anaerolineales bacterium
AGTTACAGGACCTTGACGAAAATGGCGTTGCGGTTGAACCTGGCGCATCAGTGACTATCACGATTGACTAGGTCAGTTCAAGGCTAACCAAATAAAAAACAGGCTCATCATGAGCCTGTTTTTGGTTAAATTATGAGGGTAAGCGGCGTTATTAGCGCAATGAACTCAGTTCGCCAGTGTTGCCTGGCTTTCGCTCTTCTCCCAAAGGGTTCATGTACAAGGTCTGAGAAGGATAAGCCAAATGAATCGTTGGTTCTTGTTCATAAGCAGTGAGAATCTGCTCCCACAGCTCATGGGTGGTCGTGCGGCGTTCGCGTACTTTACAGATGTAACGAATGGTTAGCTCAATCCCACTCGCTTCCACACTGGTGTATACCGTTGGCGACAGAGTCCGGTAGCGAATCATGAGCCGACGAGCAGTGTTTTTAGCCTGCTCACGGGCGTCTGATGAGATATGGTCATGTCGCTCGATGATGTCAACTAGGATGCGCTTAGCAAGCTTCCAGTCGCTGTCAAAAGTGACAAGTACAGGGAGTTCATTCCATAAGTAGGTAAAGCCTTTTGTATAGTTCGCAATTGGCTTCGTAAAGAGCACGCTATTGGGAATTTGAATAATGCGGCCTGTGCTTTGTTCGGCATCGACCCAGTTACCAATTTCTAGAATGGTGAAGTCCCAGAGACCGCTGTCTACAACGTCGCCAGCATGGTCACCAACTTCAATTCGGTCGCCCAGAGCAAATGGCCGCTTAGAGATGAGATAGATCCAGCCTGCTAAGTTCGTAATTGGGTCGCGCAGTGCTAGCGCGATCCCGGCAGAGAGCAACCCTAAGTAAGTCGCTAAGTCTTCTAGTCCAGGGAACCACATGCGACCAATCAGGAAGATGCCGATCACAATGATGGTGTAGTCAATCGTTTTAGCAGCGCGATATTGCCATTCGACGTCATCAACGCGGCGATTGATGACGCCTTGTATCAGACGACGTCCAACAACTAAAACAGCGATAACGATTACTGTCTGAATAACGCGCAGTAATATTTCAACTGGAAGTCCGCTTTCAGTCAGATAGTTTGAAATTGAGTCCATAATGAGGTAATTATGACAAATATACAGTCAGTTGCAAGTTTGCCAAACTTAGGGATTAAAAGCGCAGAAAAACTCGCGCAAATTGGCTATAGCACACGAGAGCAGGTCCTAATGACAGATGCGCTCGAAATCTATATCTCCTTAAGACAAGCATTTGGAAAAGAAGTCAACTTAACCATGCTATGGGCTATTCGTGGTGCTCAATTAGACATAGACTGGCGCTTGTTACCGCCAGAAATAAAAGCTGACTTGCGCCAGCAATTAAAACAAAAAGAGTAGCATCACGTAGTTAGGTGACGCTACTCTTTGAAAAGTTTTCGCGACCGTTTCTATTAGGCGTTTGCTAGTGCAAGCATTTCCTCAATGGTGGTTGCTTTGATGCGCGGTCGACCAGCAGCTTCCCCAGCAGCAATTTCGGCGGCGTCTAAGCGTTCCCATGCATTCCAGTCAATGAAGTCAACATTACGTGAGCGCAAGAGGTCTGTAATGTCAGCTGCTGATGGGGACAAGTGGATTCCTGCCTCTAAGTCGGCGCTTAGCATTTTGACAGTCTCGCCTGCGTCAGGCTTGTTTGTGCCAATCACGCCTGACGGCCCACGTTTGATCCAGCCAGCAGTGTAGTGGCCAATGACAGGAGAATTGGCTGAGCCAACGCGACCTGCAACGTTTGGCAAAATACCATATTTGTCATCGAATGGGATCTCTGGCACTGCTACGCCACGATACCCAATTGAGCGCAAGACTAGTCCAGCGGGGTAAGTCCGCATGTAACCGGTGCCACGCGCTCGCAAGCGTCCGTCTGGGGCTTCAATGAGGTCATTCCGTTCCATCGTAATGGAACTCACATGGCCATCTTCACTACCGCCGAGTTCTGATGGCGAGCGTAGGAATTTGAGAAATAACTGCTTAGGCTTGCCAGCAGGTTCGCGCTGCGCCATGTCTGCCATAAGCTCGTATTTTTGGCGGGATTTTTTGTTCTTTTCAACAGCCGCTTGGCTAACAGGGTCTAGCGTCATGTCAGCAGGATCAATGATGAAGTCTGCATCAGCAAGTTCGCCAAGCTCTTTAAGCTCTGCAAACGTGAAGGCTGCTTGGGCTGGACCGCGCCGACCCACTAAGGTGACTTGCTTAATATTACTCTTGGCAAGTGCCTCCAATGCGTGCTGTGCAATGTCTGTTGCTTGAAGCTCTTCTTGCGTTCGCAACAGAATGCGCGCAACGTCTAATGCAACATTCCCGACCCCAATAACGTAGGCGTGTTCAACAGATAGGTCGAACTCATGATCGCGATAGTCTGGGTGGCCGTTATACCAGGCTACAAATTCAGTTGCAGCATAACTGCCATCTAGGTCAATGCCAGGGATATTCAGCATGCGATCAGTTTGTGCGCCAGTCGTGTAGATGACAGCGTGGTAGTGGGCTTCTAGATCTTCCCGCGTAATATCGGTGCCAATATTGACATTGCCAAAGAAGCGTACTTCTGGTTTCTTCGCAATCCGGCTATAAGCCTTTGTAACCGACTTGATCTTTGGGTGGTCTGGAGCAACGCCATAGCGCACTAGCCCAAACGGTGTTGGTAAGCGATCGAATAGATCAATTGAAACATCGTCACGCTGCTTTAAGAGATGGTCAGCAGCATAAAATCCGCTTGGCCCAGCGCCAACAATAGCAATATTAAAAGTCGTCATTCCCTAATTCCCTTAGTGGTATCTTGCCGCCCTCGGCAATGGTCAGAAATGATAACAGTAAAGCTACCTGAAAGATGCGTAAATTGGGTAAGAAAAGAGTAACTGTGGCTTTGTTATTTTCGGTTGGTCATCTCCATTATTTGCATTGCCGCTAAGACTAGTGCGCCCATCAATAATAAAATGGCAATTCCAGGAACTAAATAATCTAATAGTGATTCAAAAAATGATGTTTGCGCGTCGGGTGGTGTTTGTTGCGGCAAGCCAATTAGGAGCAGAGCTGTAAAGAATTGAGACATTGTGTGTATTGCGCCTGTGACTTTTGTCCATACTAATAATAGTAATGTTAGCGCCCTCACGCAGAGAATGTCCATATTAATTGCGTTCCAAACCTGTATGAATTGCGTTGGCATTGGTACAGATCGGTTTGGATTACCAACCTAAGCGTAAAATCGTGTTTGAATTCCAAAACTTTAGAAAGTTTAGTTTTCTGAGTGTGGCGAATATTACGATTGATATTCATGAGAATTAAAAAGGCCTGACAACTTGTCAAGCCTTTTTAATTGCGAACTGTGAATGTGGCCTAGAGGTCAAACATTCGGATTGCTTTTCGCGTGCTGAGCACTAAGCCTGTTACGAATAACAAAAGGAGTAGTGCCTCCAGCCACATAGATTGTAAAGTTTGCATCAAACTGTCTCCTGTATTTGGGATTTCTCCCGGCACAATGGTGAGTTGGGTTGTGCCCGATGTCACCTGTGTGTCTCCAATGCCAAGTCGGGCAACATTTGCGACTTTGTTCCCGATGCCAACTGCGTCACCGACGACAACTGACAGCATAATTTCTAAACGTTCATTTGGTCCCAACCCGCTAATTGGATAAGCAAAGGTGCGATTGGTGTCGTCGTAAGTCATGTCAGGATTATTTGGTGTGACAGTGACATAGGTAAGCTCAGCAGCAAGCTTGTCAACCACAACCATGCTGCCCAGGCTGGCATCATTTGGGTTTGTGACCGTGATTTGATACACGACTGTTTCGCCACGAACGGCAACCATACTTTCTACAAGCTGGCCTTCAGTCAAAATTTCTTTGGTAATCAGTGGCGCGTTGAGTGCTTGCATCTCACCGTTGCCGATGGCTGCTTCATCACGCGTCTCTTGTGCGGTTTCATCTGTGGCCTCTGCTGGTGTGCGGGTTGCACTTGGTTCACCGTGAGGCGTTGGTGTCGGTAGTGGATCTGCACCGTCGCCAATGCCGCCGTCTGGTTCTACTGGCAACACAATTGGCTCATCACCACCAAAAAGCTCATAACGGAAAGGTTGTCCAGCTAGCTCATCATCTAGTCCATCGCAGGCGTCAAAGACTGCATCAAATGCAACGCTGAAGCGCACAGTTGCGTCCTCACTAAGCTGAACCTGATAGAGATATGGACTGTCTAATTGACCGTCAATGGTTTCGATGGTTGCTGACTGAGGCTCTAAATATGTAATGACGTCAGGATCTGAGTTTTGTAGGGTGAGCGTGTCAACCAGTAAACAGCGTGCTTCTACATCCACTCGAATTTCATAGATATTGTCTGGCAAAGGTGTAATGTTGAGTTCGCCAGCTATAAAATCGTCCGGATCAGGTTCAGTGATTGGACAAGTTGTGACAATTCCATCGCGTTCGAGCGTTAGCTTGTTATTGGTTTCATCGACTTCTGCAATGACATTGTTGGCGTCTATGGCAATGTCAGCAGTGGGAGCGTCTAGTGGATCAAATTCCAGCAGATATGACTCACCAGCAGGTAGTCCTGGTACGGTCAGTAGCTGACCTTCAAATGACACCTCAAATGCATCGGCATCGGTATCGCCTATGTTTGCGATGGAAAGAACAGCTGGCTGTGGTTCTGTTGCAAATGTCTCTCCGTTACAGCCGCGGCTATTGTGGTCGATCCACTCAGAGAATTCCAAGACCAAGTCAATGCCTTCCACTGTCTCAACAGGTGGCACTAAGGTTGGCAAAGGATCAACAGGGCACGCAATTGGAATTGCACGCGCTTCCAATTGCACCTGATTATTCTCTTCATTGGTCTCTGCAACTTCATTCTTCACATCAAGCGTCAGCTCTGCGGTGCCGCGGTCTATCCCTTGGAAGACAACTTCAATGGTGTCGCCGGCGTCCAGTTGGGCAATGCGTTGTGTTTGTGTATCGAACTGAATGTCAAATTCGCCAGCAGGTTCTGTTCCGTAATTGGTTACAAGCACCACAACTTCAGGTGGCGCAAAGAAATTGATCGGATTGCCCTCACAGTCTTCGGTTGGGTGTAATTGCCAGTCATGGAAGTCTAAGGCGAGATCAATGCCGGTGGTAGGCGTTGATGTTG
>JAHDBS010000346.1 GCA_020630225.1 Anaerolineales bacterium
GCACTGCCACTCAGCACTTCTTCAAGCGTGATCTCGACGTCCTGTGTAATGTCTTGCCCACGGCGCATACGCGTCTGTGGACCTGCACCTGGCGCACCTTGCTGATTCCCCCCAGCGCCATTGAAGAACATATCAAAAAAGCTAGAGTAGCCAGATGCTCCACCAGCACCAGCCATGCCACCAAACAGGTCGTTCAAGTCCCCAAAGTCAAATTGAGCACCGCCTGCGTGCCCACCAAACCCGCCGAAACCACCTGGGCCACCACCCGACTGTTGGTACCGATGCCAATTGGCACCTAGCGTGTCATATTTTTGGCGCTTGTCTGCATCACTGAGAACTTCATAGGCTTCATTGATTTCCTTGAATTTATCTTCAGCAGCTTGATTATCTGGATTCAAATCCGGATGATATTGGCGTGCAAGTTTTCGGAATGCACTTTTGATTTCTTTATCTGAGGCCTTTTTATTGACACCCAGTACTTGGTAATAGTCTTTGTAATCCATGAAGGTATAAGATCAGCTTGGGATAACAGATGCGTAACGCTTTTGCTAAGTTCAATACTCTCTACGCAAATAGGACCAGTTTGGTCTCAGGCTGTTTCTAGTGTAGAGGCAAAATGTAAAAAAAACGTAAGCAGCTTGCTACAACCAAAGCCGCATCCAAGTGAGTGTACGTGTTGGCTCAAATCGATATTGATAGAAGGTCTCTGCACCACGCCCTTTGGGATATTCCATTCGCACTGACCATGAACGCGAGCCAATTCGTCGCAAACCACGGACAACAAAGCGAGGCAATAAGTAGTCTTCGTACTTTGGATTCACAACAATTCGCATGTGAGTTGCTGCACCCGCTGAAAACCGAAGCTGCATCCAACCTTCTAAGTGTTCGTGCGAGCCAACGCCCCAACGCTCTTGCGATGCGCCGCTAAACCAGTTCTTGAATGTTCGTTGCCACGAAGGTCTAAACTGCGATTTAGAAAGTGGATACATCCAATTTGCGCCTTGCGGACGTTGAGTGCGAATGAATTCATACTCAGCATTCCAGTCTTGGCGGTGCATAAGCCGCAACCCAGACTTCTTCCGAAACCGCCAAGCAGGCACACTATAGCTTCGTCTTTCCCACGTTGTAAATGCACCTAGATTTTCAAACCCTAGCTGCTCATACAAAGCAATTGCACCTGTGTTGTAATCATCTACCTGTAAGGTAATGACTTTGCCATTGTGCTTACGCACTGTTTCAATCGCTGCCAACATGAGTTGGCGCGCAATGCCTTGACGACGATGTTCAGGATGCACAGCAACATTGGCGATGAGCCAAGCGTTGCCATTGCTACTCGCTGGCTGAACCCCAACATTGCCAATGAGTTTGCCATCATCGACGCAGACATAGCCTTGTTGCCAGTTCATGGCCTCCCCAAAGGCGTTCATTAGCCAAAGCACTGGGCCACTGCGGCTAAGCATACGCATTTCTTCCAAATAACGCCGACCGGCGCTATCTAGCGTGTCTGCAAAGCATAATTCAATGAGGTTGGCGAGATGGCGAAGATCGCGATTCAGATTAACTGGTCGAATCACGCTTTGCGTCGCGCGCGGTACACTAGCAATTGTCATCAGACGTTAGCGACCGAGATCGACCTCGCGGTTGAGGACTTTTTTGAGGCGCTTTTCAAACTTGCTCCGCGGAAGTAAAACTCGCCTGGCACAGCTTGAACACTCCAAACCGATATCAGCACCAATGCGAATAACCTTCCATTCGAAGCTACCGCAGGGGTGTTGTTTGCGCATCTGCACAATGTCATCAATTTGGACGTCAATTGGCATAGAATCATTATAGGACAAAGTAGCTGGTTTCGGAGATAGTCCGCTTTACGCTTTTGTCGGTGACATATTTCTTTTCGTACTTATATAAGGGACCTAATGCGCCTCAATCCTATCTATCGTATTCAGCAGTTCATTCAAGCGCTGACAGCTGAACTTACAACCACACAAGCAGCAGATATTGCAGCAATTTTGGGACCAGAATTGTTTGCGGTCTTTGGCCAACTCAGTAGAGATGAGCAATATCATGCTTGGCTAGTCTGGCAGGATGTATGCGACAGTCAAGCCAATGTTGAATTGCAGCAGGCTGCACTGCTACACGACTGCGGTAAAGCACAGCTCCCGCTTTCACTAATCGACCGCGTTTGGATTGTGATTGGCAAACGAATTTTCAAAAAGCATACAAAGAGATGGGGACAGCTCACACCTCAGGCTGCTACGCGCTGGCAACAACCTTTTATTTGTGCAGAACAACACCCAGCTTGGGGTGCGGAGCGCATTGCTGCTAAGCAGGCCAGTGAAAAGGTAATCTGGCTTGTAGCGAATCATCAATCCATACCAGCTGTCTTCCCCGAAGGATATGCGCATGATTATGCGTTGCTAATTGCCGCAGACAATCGGCATTAAATGAGTATTGCTTTGGTTATGATTCTCTAACTGTTACAATTTGAATCAGAGTTTTAGGGAGAAAAATAATGGAAATTATCCGTAGTAAATGGTTTCGCAATATCGCCGCGGCACTGTTATTACTAGGCATTGCAGCAACAACTCTACCGCGTCAAGATTTAGCAGTTGAGAGCCAACAAGTTACCGGGGCAACCATTGGAGATGTCCTCCGTTATCAAGGTAACTTTACTATTTTGTTACAGGCGCTAGAGGCTGCAAATCTAAGTAGTGCAATCGAGTCACCGGGCAACCTGACCCTGTTCGCGCCGACAGACAATGCTTTCAATGCGTTACCTGCTGGCACGTTAGAAGCCCTCTTAGCCGACCCCACCGCGCTATACAACGCGCTAACATTGCATGTTGTACCGGGTAAGTATGACTTATATGCTCTCACCACCAACACTGCCCTTACAACACAAAGCGGCCAACCACTGTTTTTGAATATGAAAGACGGTGTTCTGCTTGTTAATAATGGGCAGCTCATTCAAGCAAATTTAGAAGCAGCAAATGGTATTGTGCACACTGTAAACGTCGTGCTGACCCCAAGCGCACCAGCAGCGCCTGAACCTGCACCAGTAGCAGCGCCCCAACCTGCACCGTCTGGCGCAACTTATACGGTCCAACCAGGCGAATGGCTTTGGAAAATTGCCCGTCGCTTTGGAATGAGCTTAGAAGAACTACTGGCTATCAATCCGGCCTTACAAGACAACCCTAACTTTGTTCGTAACGGGCAAGTCTTGAATGTTTCAGGTGTTCCAGCAAGCGCAGCTCCAATCATCAACGATCCTGATCAAGCGCAAAATATGCAAGGGGCCGTACCTTCAAATGCAAGCATTACACAGTTGCTCGCAGGGAACGCCAACTTTGACACACTGACAACAGCTTTACGCGTTGCAGATTTGCAAGATGTAATGGCTGGTCCTGGCCCGCTTACAATCTTTGCCCCAACTGATGATGCCTTTGCAAAGCTGCCACCAGAAACGCTTGAGGCATTGCTCGCTAATCCTGATCAATTACGTCGTGTGCTGCAATATCACGTTGTTGCAGGGAACTTGAGTTCAGGCGAAATCGCCCAAGCAGGCACACTGCCTACCGCTAGCGGACCACTGTCCGTCTCATTACAAAACAACTTATTACAACTCAATGGTGCCACTGTCATTGATGCTGATGTCTTCGCAGGCAATGGCCGCATTCATGTCATTGACACGGTGCTAGTACCATAAAATAGCGTAGTTTCATCGTAAAAAGAAAAAAAGCGGATGTTTTCCAACATCCGCTTTTTTGATTCTTTCTAAGTTTGTAACTGGCTATGATCCACCGGGATCAACAGCTAACTGTAAGACTAGATAATCTGAAAAGTCTGCTTGTGCATTTTCAGGCAGTTCATCATCAATTGCGGGATTATCTGACATCACGCGAATGCCCATATGCACTAGCTGTCCGGGCGCTGCTTCAATGTCTATCAATGAGATCGCCACTTCCCAGTATCGATGCGGTGTAGTGTTCTTAGGCGTTGCCCCAAACCCAGGCGCAACCTGTGAATTTGATGGCAAGTCTACGCTGTAGCCATCTTGTTCAAAAAAGCTACGCTCTCCAGTTCGAGTGAACCGAATGTCACGCGCAAAATCGATGGCTTGATTATCGTTGACGTCAAAGAAAAGCCATACATCGTCACCAAACGGCGCACCAGCTTGTGGCGGGTCTTGGACTTCGTCATTTGTGACATCAATGAGCAAATACAAGAAGTTTGCATCATTCATCCAGCTCACAACACCATTTGGCAATTCAATTTCTTGGCCGTTGCTATCGCCCCATTCGATAAGACTAAAGCTACCGTCAACGCTCGGCGCTGTAAGTGCAAAATTCGTCTCTTGCGTTGGTGTTGGCACTGGCGTGTCAGTGGGAACTGGTGTGGCCGTTGCAATTGGCGTTGGTGTGTCAGTCGCTGTAGGGACAGCACTTGGCTCTAACGTTGCGGTTGGAAGTGGCGTGTCTGTTGGCGGCAACGCAGTAAACGTTGACGTTGGCACTGGTGTATCCGATGGAATTGGACTTGGTGTAAACGTAAACGTTGGCAGTGGTGTATTTGTATTCGTTGGCGTTGGCGTCGCTGGTAACAATGGCACATCCTGCGGCAACACTGTTGGGAAGGCGTTCAGATCCACGTCACAAATGAGCTGGACGTTTTGTAGCCAACCTATTTCATTTCCAACTTGGACACGAACCCAATCTACGCCATTGATCCGTCCAATTGGCTGCACAGAGCTACCGCTTGGGACGGCGGCAACATTGGCATAACTCGCGTCTGGACCAGTTTCAAGGTCTACCAAGTTGGTTCCATCTAAGGCATTGACAGTACAGTTCGCTGGCACTGCATCGATGGTCACTGTTCCTTGGATTGACCCCACATCGTTGAAAGCAGTCAAGGTATAGGTTTGCGGTTCTGATACCCCAATTAGCTCAATTGCCCAAGCCGCTTCATACATGCGTTCTGGATCAATCTCTGCGCCTTGAATTTGAACGCCAACTGCACCCGGAACATTCCAAGACAAAATAATATTTTGCTTTTGCCCTGCAATATATACCGGAGGGTCAGCTTTGAAATAGTTGATCACCGGTT
>JAHDBS010000012.1 GCA_020630225.1 Anaerolineales bacterium
TCAGCATTAAGCGGATCTTTTCGAACGGCTTGGCTAGCGAGTGCCTCACTCATTTCAATGTTGCCTTGTTTTGCATAGGCTTTTGCTGCACCTAACAACGGCCCAGTATCGTTTGGAACTTTCTTGGCTGCGTTGCCAAATTCGCGAATGGCATCATCAAATTTTTCTGTCTTGAGATAAAGCTCGCCTAACATGGCTTGCCAGCTAACAGGTACATCTTTGCTGAGGTCAATCGCTGTTTCCAAGTTTTGGATGGCATTTGTTGTATCGTGGTCAGCAATTTGTGCTTGTGCTAACTGCGCATATAAATGGGCCTGACGATTTGGGCTTAGCCGATAGCGTTTGGCTAAGTTCACTGCGGTTTGACTAGTGCTAAGCGCGGCTTCATGCTTGTTGAGCGCGAGTTGGACTGTTGCCAGCCGTGCTTGCCAAATCACCTGCGACTTATTTTTACGCAGTGCTTCAATCAATAATTGTTCTGCTTCGAGTAGACGTTTGCTGTCTTCGGCTCGCTTAGCTTGCATGTATAGAATGCGCGGTGAGGCTCCGGTTTCAGTGGGCAAGACTGAGGTTGCAATACCTTTGACTTCTTGCAGAATTAAGGTGATTAATTGACGCAGGTCTCCCCCAAGCGGCGTTAATTGCCAAAGCTGAGCGAGGTCAGCATAATGTTGCGCAAGATCAAATTTGCTTTTTTGCAAAGCCATGATTGCGGAGTCATGCGCCAAACTAATGCCACGCTCCACTTGATGAAATGTGTGCAGCGTTTCGATGTCAATTAAGTGCCCGGCCAGTAATGCTTGTAAGCGTGCCCGTAGCAAGTCAACATTCTTAACTTCTTCGGTATTCGCACTCAGCCGATACCGATTGAAGGCTTGTTCTGCGACACGGCGAATTTCACGCTCCTTAATAGGCTTCTTTAGAATTTCAACGCTATTTTCTTCGAACATGCGCGTGACGTGCATGTATTGCAGTAGATCAAGCGCGATTGTGGTTTGCGCCCATAGCATGCGTTTCGGATCAGCAGCGGCGTCACGTGTCGATAGCAAAGACAACCCGCGTTGGTGGTACCCCGCATCCGCGTAGATGAGTGCTGCGTCTGGCAACATATCACCTGGGATGGATTGTTCCGCTTGCAGCATGGCATCTAGTGCATTTTTTGCATCTAATTTTTCGCCTAGTTTGATCAGGGTTTTGCTGAGACTTAGTAAAACGCTTGGATCATTGACGGTCAACTTTTGTGCGGCTTCAAACTCTGACTTTGCGTTGGCATAGTCCGCATTGCGGAACAGGATTTCGCCTAGCAGATAGTGGGTCTTGCTGGTTGCCTGATGTTGATTAATGTTATGCAGCAAATGCTGTTTAGCAGATGTTGGCTTGCCTAGCGCCATTGATGCGGCAGCTGCATGGTCGTAAAGCTCCGCCTGATGTGGTGCAAATGACAACAAAGGTTCCAAGACGGAGATTGCGTCTGCTGGCTGATTAGCATCTACCAAAGCTGCGCCGAGTTGTTGAGCAATAAGTGTGTTGCTTGGATCTAGCTGTAAGGCACTCCGCCACGTTTCAATAGCAGCTTCAGTTTGCCCAAGCTGGTAAATGCTGCTGGCAGCTTCCATCAAGCAAAATGCTTGTTCGGCTTGTGCTTCGCCTTTACGCTGAACAAAAATTTGGTCAGCAGCAACTTTGAAGTTGTCATACGCCAGTTCATATTGCTTTGCTTTGCGATAGACAGTTGCTAAATCCACTTGAAGTTCAATTGGGATGGCGCTTTGTCCGGCAATGGCCTCTGACAACATGCTAATGACATCATCATAGAGTTCCATGCTTTGTAGAAATGCACTCAAGGTTAGCAATGTTTCTACATCGCCCGGATTTAGATCCAATGCTTTCCGGAAACAGCCTAAGGCGAGATGTCCGCGGCTATTGTTTAGGTAAAGCTTGCCCATTTCTAGGTGTAAAGATGGGCTATCTGGATGCAAGCGGGTCATTTCTTGAAGCGCGTCTAACGCTTCATCAGTGCGGTTTGCTTGCTGAGCTGCCTCAACATATTTTGCCAAGATGGTCATGTCTTCCTTGACATGCATGCGCACGCGATCAAACGCGGTCATGGCGTCTGGCCACAATTCAAGTGCCATGTAGGCCTCACCGAGCACTACATCAGCGTGCCATGGCTCCTCAAATTGTTTCTTCGCATCATCAATCAACGTACAGGCAACGTGAGCTTTGCCCGCTTTGATAAGACTTTCGGCTTGCCGAAGTACCCATTTTTCAGGGTTCCCATAAGCTGCATTTGCTTGCCGATAGACTTCAAAGGCTTCGTCGTAGTTGTCGGTGGCTTCGTATGCTTGACCAAGCATAGAGAATTGATCGGCTGTTGGTGACTTTCCAGATAGTAACTTTGGTAAAAATTCAGTCACAATAGCTGGGCGGTGCAGCTGATGTGCAAGCTCTATCAGCTTTGCTACCAAGCTTGGCGAGTCCACACCTAAGACAACGGCTTGATGAAATGCTTGAAGCGCTTGTTCTGGCTGACCAAGGTCCTCGCGAATAACGCCTAACATTTGCCAAATTTGCGGATTAGAGGCGTCTAAATCAGCAGCTTTTTCAAATGCCTGATGCGCTTGATGTGTTTCTCCTTGTTCATGCAACAAATTCGCAAGCTTAAACAAATAATGCCCTGAATCAGGTACTAGTGAAATCGCTTCTTGATAAGCAGAAATTGCCTGAGTCAGGCTGTTTTTCTGCGCATGTAAATCGCCTAAATCAACACATAAATAGGCACTTTGAACCCGGTCTGCTTCTCCAACAGATTGGCGACCACGCTCAAGCACTTTGATTGCCTCTGCAATATTGCCTTGACTAGCTTCATAGCTCGCCACTGCGCGCCACGGTTGTGCATTCTCTGGTGCTAGCTCAGTGGCTTCTTTGTATTTTTGATAGGCGTCTTCAAATTTACCTTGGGCTTGCAATGCACGTCCAAGCAATGTGTAGCCAGCCCCTAAACGTTCAAATTCAATTTGCTTAGCCGTTTGCAGGTTGACAATTGCTTTTTCGACAACTTTCTGAGCTGTCTCTGGCGCTTGAACATCTAGCGCACACTGGACGTACCCAAATGCAATCGATAAGTCTTGAGGTGCTAATGCATATGCTTTTGCCCAAGCGCCTAGGGCGGCCTTAGGGTTTGTTGTTGCTGTATTTGCACTAGCTTGCAGTGTTTTTGCTAGCACAAGATGAGCATGCGGATTTTCAGGTGCTAATGCGACGCTTTCCGTAGCGCTCGCAATTGCCGCTTCTAAATTTCCTAGGCTTTGATGCAAGCTGCTTTCAAGCTGGAAGAATTCTGGACTTGTAGGGCGCTTGGCGATGCAGTCTTCTAACCTTGTTAGCGCACCAGCATAATCATGTGCTTTTTCCAAAATAAGCGCCATTTGGAATTGTTGCCCAATAGCATCTTGCTTTTGTAATGATGTCAGGTCAACCTGTCGGACTAGCTCTGCAGCGTGTGTATTGTCACCAGACGCCAGAGTTGCGGAGGCTAAGGTCAGTTGTTTATCAACCGAGTTAGATTGGCTTTCGCTCAGCAAGTTGATTGCTAAGTTAGCTTCATCTAAAGCTAAATGGCATTTGGCTAAGCCCAGCGTTGCTTCTTCGGTTTTATGACCTGCTAAAGACTCTTCAAAGGCTTGTTGCGCAGCATGGGGCTCGTCTTGTGCTAATAATTGCTGCCCCAAGTTCGCCATAATTTTGGCGGTCAGGCGCTGCGAATTTTCAATAGCATCGACTAGTGCATCAATGTCCGCAGACTTTGATAACGTTGGAAGTGTTAGGCCTTTTTCAACCGATGCTAATAGGTCTTTGGCGCTGTCATTGGTAACCTGCGCTTCAATCTCAACAAAGTCCTGTGCCAATGCGTGTTCTAACTGTGCAAGCGATGGCGTAGTTAGGATTTCTCGTAAAGAGTACAGCTTATTGGTAATGGTTTCGTCAGTCTCATTGACTTTCATGGCATGTGCCATAAAGGTCAGTGCAACGGGGTCTTCCAGAGAAGCAAGCTCCCAAACTAGCTTTGAGTTCCCTTCAAGCGAGCTGTACAAAATGGATGCAGTTGTCTTCCAAGCTAAGGGGTGCTTGCTATGGTGTGCAAATGCTTTTGACCACACTTGATTACTTGTCCAGCGTCCGCGCTGCCGACGTAATTGATCCGCAGCCAAAAAGCAGGTCAGTAGCAACTTACCTTGTGCGGTTAAGGAAACAAAATACGGAGCGGTTTGCGCATCGGTAAGCGTTGCGCCTTGTGTTAACTGCGTAAGTGCGGTTTGGCCTAATGTTGTTGCGGCCTTTGAGTTAAACCACTTTGCGTTAGCTTTCTTAACAACAAGCAGTGCTGTTGCCCAGCGGGTGCAGACTGACGCAGAAGTCCAATCGGTAAGCGCCATTGCGCCATCAAAAATTGCGGCATATGCGCTAGTCTCGTGCGTAATCCCATTCCACAGCGTATGGTCAGCACGTAGCCGGTGATGCACTGCCTGCCAGAGTGTTTCTGGCAAGGCATCCATAGATAACCGAGTGAAGTCGTAACTTGGGCGCATGCAAGCCTTAAGCTGGGATTGAGACAGTAATGAAATAGGCTGATGCGATGAATAGAATGCCCGTTAGGATCAGAAAGGCGCCGACACCTGCTGAAGTGCGGACAAGCTCATTGATAGAGTCGCTGAGTTGGGCTGTTGACTGGGTTAACCGAGTAAGGTCTTCGGTAATGCGCTTGCTGGTGCTAATGCGTGCTGACTGCGTCGCAATTTTTCGCGCTGATTGGAGAATGTCACGCGCAAGTAGTTTCAGCATGCCCGCGACTAGAAACATCACCCCAAACATGACAAGGATGATGGCAATTGAAAGTTGAATTTCTCGTGGATCTAAGTTCATCTTGATACTCCTGCTAAACAATAAATACCTTGAAAAGTCTGATGCCACGTATTCAACTGTAAGGGCGCCGCTTTATATAACGACGCCCATTCTCTTTCTCTTTAGTTGATGGGTACGGGCTCTGTACTACGTTGCAAGAATGGTGCCTGTCCGGCGCCTTGCATTGGAATTCTCAAGAAGCTGGGCAGGTGTCCAACTTGAATGTGCGTTGCATCACCTTCACAGAATAAAACGGCATGCTCAATTGCATTGCGCAGCTGGCGAACGTTGCCTGGCCAGTTATATGCTTTCAATGCTTGCATTGCGCCATCGCTAAAGCCATCAATTCGTTTGCCCATTTGCTGGGCATGTTTGCTGAGGAATGCGCCTGCAAAAAGAGGGATGTCATCTTTTCGCTCACGCAGTGACGGAATATCGATCTGAATTACATTGAGACGGTAATAAAGATCTGGCAGGAATTCGCCAGTTGCGACCAGATCTAATAGGTTTTGGTTAGAGGCTGCGATGACACGGACATCAATAGTTTCTTCCGTGTTGCTCCGCATACGCATGACTTTACGTTCTTCAAGAACCCGCAAGATCATTTGTTGGATCGCTAATGGCATGCGTGCAATTTCGTCGAGAAAAATTGTGCCGCCGTTCGCATATTGAAATTTGCCAGTGTGCTTTGCATCTGCGCCAGTGAACGCCCCTTTTTCATGCCCAAATAATTCGCTATGGGCTGTTTCAGGCGGAATGCCAGCACAGTTGACTGCTACAAATTGCTTGTCTTTCCGCCGACTAAAGCGATGGATGAGCTGGGCAATAACCTCTTTACCAGTTCCTGTTTCACCAGTCAGCAGGACGCTTGTGTCTTGCGGCGCAACTACGCTTACATAGTGTTCCGCGTGTTGCATAGAGGCCGATGCACTGCGGACATAGCCGCCCATTTGCATGCGCTGCGCTTCACGGTATCCGCTTAGCTCACGACTGACCTCAACGGTGTCTTTACAACGATCAAGCGCAGCAAACATGCGTTTGGTATCAATTGGCTTGGTGACAAAATCACGCGCGCCAGTGTGCATTGCTTCAACGGCTGTATCAATGTCACCGTGTCCAGTAATCACAACGACTTGTGTTGTTGGAAGTTCTTTTGAAATTCGGTCTAGTAGCGTGAGACCATTGCCATCAGGTAGGTTGATATCGAGTAAGACAATATCGACAAATTCAGTGTCAATAATTTGGTTGCCTTTTTGCAGGTTTTCAGCTTCTAGAACTTGAAATCCTTGTTTTTCAACGTGCTTGCGTAAAAGCTTACGGGCGTTGTCTTCATCTTCAACAATAAGAACGGTGTACATCGGTCGGGCTACTCCTCATATACTTGTACAAACCTGTACGTGTGATCGCGTCGGGTATACGCGACATAAAATGCAGCATCAGGAACTGCTACTGCTACGGGTAATTAGTGTGTTAAGCGCGAGTTGGGTTGTGATTGTTCCCCAATAATGACAGGGAAGGGCGTTGTCGCGGCCACACTTTTTTCTTCTAGGTGGGCATCAGCGTCAGCCGGGTTGTCTGCGCCAATTTCGGGTGTTTCGATGTGTGCAGGGAATTGAATACTGAAAACAGAGCCAAAGCCCGCTGCACTTGAGACACCAATATCGCCGCCGTGACTCTCAACAATTTTGCGGACCATGGCAAGTCCAAGGCCAGCACCGCTGCCGCTTTTGTTGTCAGATACGTAACGTTGGAAAATTTTGCTTTGTTGTTCGCGTGTAATCCCAGGGCCAGTGTCTCCTACATCAATTCGGACGAGTTCTACATCACTTAGGCGCTGTTCTACAACTGATCGCACACCAAGCATGAGCCGCGGTGTCTGCTTCGGGTTTGGGTTTTGCTTCATCGCTTTGATGGCATTCCCAATCAAATTCGAGACCGCATGATCTAGTTGATGTGGGTCAACTTTTACAAGTGGTACCTGCTCGATCAGGTTGGTTTCGACTCGAATGTCAGTCTGCGCAAGGCGTTTCGTCCAAAGTTTGGCCTGCTTTTCCATGAAAGCGCGTAAGTCTGTCTTGGTTGGTTGCATTTCAGACTTGTATTTCACAACCCTAAGCGTCTCGTTGACATAGGTATTGAGACGATTGATCTCTTGCTGTGCTTGCGCAATTGTTTCTAATGCATCTGCATTTTCGGGATCGGTTTCAACTTCGAGTAGTTGAACGGCCATCTGGATGGTGTTCAATGGCTGACGTACGTCATGCGCGAATTCAGAAATTGTGTCACCAAGGTGTGCACGTTTACTCAAGTGCATTTGCTGATCTTCCAAGCGCTTGATTTCACTTTGGTCATATAAAAAGATCAGTGCGCCAGCGTGCCGATCTTGACTGTCGGTCAGTGGCACTGCTTTCAAGCGAGCTGGAATGGGTTGACCATCACGCCGCGTAAAGTCAATGTCTTCTTCTTCAGTGTCTACAATAATGCCGGCCTGAATTTGCTCCAGCATCGCCTGTAGTAATTGCTCTTCAGCAACAAGCACGTCGGTAATTGCCACGTTGTAAATGTTGCGGCTCGAGAAGCCCAACATTTTTTCAGCAGCATTGTTCATTGAAACAACGCTCAGTCGATTGTCAATTTCAATGACGCCAGCAGTCATACCATCCATTAGCTTTTTGACGTAGACAACGTTTTGCGAAGAAACTTCAGAGCCAATTTGTCCCCGTTGGACTTGGGTGTAGATGTCATCAAACGCAGAAAGATAGCGTACAAGCGTCATCAGTCTGCTTTCAGCTTGGCTTGGGATCTTGCTGGCATTTCGATATCCAACAACTAATAAGCCTGTATAGCGCCCATTCTTCTTGGTTGGGTGTCCATACATGGCAGCCAAATCGCCGTTCAAGGCGCATTTTTCTAAGTGGGTTTTGGGTGGTCGAACTTTGTGCCAAAGCTGTGTTTGTTCAAGGTTTTGAATTTCATGCAACTCAATCCATTTTGGAAATGAGTCAGGTAAATCGTCAAACTCTTCACATGTGGCACCGTGTCGGTCGCTACCAGTGAGATACCAGCCAGCAACATCCGCTTTTAGAAATTGTTTGCAAAGTTTGAGGGCTTCAGCGCGACTGCTATCGGTTGGGTTAACGATTAGCGTCGACAGTTTTTCAAGAATGCTAATTGCTTGAGTTTCAGAGGCGACGACTTTAGGTTCAGCTTTCGTTTCTGAAACTTCGCTGGCTGTCACGAAAATAAATCCGCTTTGGCCGTCGTCACGCGTGACTTTGAGGTCAACAGTGGACTGTTGTTTATTAAAACGATTGACTGTTGCGCGTTTGAACTTGCGCACTAATCCCGTTTCAACGTGTCCCAGTCGTTCACCGGGGCGGTCATCAATCCAAATAATGTCTTTGAGCATTACATTGCGTAGATCATTTCGCCCGTAGCCGGTCAGTTCGACAGCACGGTGATTTACGTATTGGATTGCAGTGGTGTGGGCTGCAATGACAAAGACAGCTTCATCAATAATTTCGAAGAAGCGTAAAAAGCCAGGGTTCGATTCAAAGCTAACGCGACCAGTCGCAATGGCTTCGAAATGTGAACGATCAAGCTTGGGTTGCATATTGGCGTTCTCGGTATGCTTTAGCGCGGAGACTGGCAGGCAGAATACCTAGCATGGTGCGGTATTTTGCAACAGTTCGGCGCGCAACTTTATAGTCATATTGATCCAGCAACATGGCTGAAATTTGTTGGTCAGTAAGGGGTTTGCCTTCTTCAGAAATAATCGATTTGACGGCTTCACGCACGGCTAGAGATCGGTCAAAGAATACGGAGAGATCCACAATTTGGCCGCTAGGAAGCTTGGCAGTTTTGTTGGCAATGGCACGCGAAACTGTTGACTCATGAACACCAATTTGCTTCGCAATAGATGCGCGTGTCAATGAAATAGCAGCTGCATTGCCATTGACAATGAAGTCGCGTTGTTTCTGTACAACAATGCTCATGATTTGACGCATTGCATTGTTACGTTGCTTGATGCATTTTGCAAACAATGCAGCTTGCTCAACCAAGCCGCGCCAGCGTTCTTTGTCAGCCTCATTTGGGAGCTTTTTGAGCGCTTTTTGAAATTCAGGATCAACGCGCAACCAACCGCTGTGGGAGTAAATCTCAACCATCAATGGGCCGTTTTCATCGTTATCATTTAGATTGATGTTGACATCAGCTCGATTGAAAGTGCGATTGTCATTGTCACTTCCTGACCAAGCTTCTGCTGGATGCGGCGTTAAATTGCGTCGGATAAAATCTGCAGCGCGTTGCACTGAGGCAATAGTTGTTTTGAGCTTACTGGCAATGGTGCGGAAGTCTCCGCGGCTTAGCTGGCTCAAGTAGTCACGCAGAATTGTTGCGCTGTACGGTGGAACTTGGCGATGTTGTTCTACAATTTCAAGCTGTAGCGCTAAGCATTCGGTGACGTCTTTACAGGCAACACCAACTGGGTCAGCACGTTTGATTTTTTCTAGAACATTGTGAATAACTGGCAGGCGGACGCGCATGGTGTGCACAAGTTGCGCGGGTGTACCTTGCCAAAATCCGCGATCATCAAGATCGAATAGGATGTGCGCAGCGACTTTACGCTCGGTGTCATTGAGTTCAGGGCCAATTTGGCGCAGGATATGCTCTTGCAACGAAACGTGCTGTTCTACTGCTTCATATAAGGCTTCCTGCGGATCTACATCGCTGTTATAGCTTGATCCTTGGCTGCTAGGTGAGAGATAAACAATTGGACCCTCATCTGCTGTTTTTAGCTTTTTGCGTAAACAGGTTCGACAAGGTAAAGAGATAATTGGTTTATCGCATTCCGGACAGCGCATTTGTTCAATGCGTTGCAAAGCAGGGTTCTTCTCAAGTTCTTTTGAGATTTCCGTTTCCAATTCTCCAAGCGTCATATGGAGCAATTGCATGGTCCACGTGAGGTTTGCCGCTGGGATTTGTCGATTAGTTGCTTTGCCTGATGCGCCTGCGCTGGCAGTTAGTCTTTGGTTAGCCATAAGGTTATAGAAAAGTTTACAAGTTGTATTACAGGTTGTGCAAGGTTCATGCCACTATTTGTTGTTGCAATATGTGTGCCAACCTGTGCTTAGATTTGTTTTTTCTCAAAATACATAAGTGCAAGATACGTGCCAGCTTGAATTTCGAGGCGAACAGTGTAGTTTTGGGCGGAATAGAGTTAGAATCAAAATATGGAAAATAAACAACTAACCGTGATTGGTGGGGGGCTTGCTGGGACTGAAGCTGCTTGGCAGGCTGCACAGCAAGGTATTCAGGTCGATTTATATGAAATGCGACCAGTTCAAAGCACCCGCGCTCACGTGACGGATCAATTAGCAGAGCTTGTTTGCTCAAATTCTTTGGGGTCTAATCTACCTGACCGGGCGAGTGGGGTGCTGAAGACCGAAATGCGCGCTTTAGGCTCACTCATTTTGGATTGTGCTGAAGAAACAGCAGTGCCCGCAGGTGGCGCACTTGCAGTGGATCGCGAAGGGTTTGCTGAGCTTGTTACTGCACGCATTGGTGGGCATCCAAACATTACGGTTCATCGGCAAGAAATGACAGCATTGCCGGATGGACCAACAGTGATCGCTTCGGGCCCGCTTACCTCAAAGTCGCTAACAGATGACATCCAAGCAAAGCTGACTGGTGAAAACCTGTTCTTTTATGATGCAATTAGCCCTATTGTGTATGCTGACAGCATCAACATGGACATTGCTTTTCGTGCGTCTCGTTATCAACGAGGGGAAGAAGTGCAGGGCGATTACATCAATTGTCCGCTGAACAAAGAAGAGTATTATGCGTTTGTTGATGCGCTAATTGCGGCTGAACGGATTGATTTGCGTGAGTTTGAGCAAGATATTGAATCTGGCATTCACAGTAACATTCATAATTACTTTGAAAGCTGCTTGCCAATTGAGATCATTGCGAGCCGTGGTGTCGACTCACTTGCTTTTGGCCCAATGCGCCCAGTGGGGCTGATTGACCCACGCAGTGACCGACGCCCTTATGCAGTTGTGCAACTGCGGCAAGACAACTTAGCAGGTTCACTTTATAACTTAGTTGGATTTCAAACTAACTTGCGTTGGCCAGAACAAAAACGTGTGTTTGAACTGATTCCGGGTTTGGAAACAGCCGAATATGCGCGCTTTGGCATGATGCATCGCAACACATTTGTAAACTCACCAAGCTTGCTGGAGCCAACCATGCAAACCCGCAAGCGTGAAGATTGGTTCTTTGCTGGCCAAATTACGGGGATTGAGGGGTATATTGGGAATGCAGCGTCAGGGCTGATTGCGGGACTAAACGCAGGGCGCTTGTTGAATGACCAACCGCTAGTGACACTGCCCCAACACACAATGTTGGGCACACTGTGTCACTACATTACGCACTCTGACCCTGAAACGTTTCAGCCAATGAAGGCTAACTTTGGAATTATTCCACCGTTAGACGTCGCGCCACCACCGGGCAAGAAAAAGATTGGTAAACGTGATCGTTATCGGATGTATGCAGAACGCTCTGCAAATGCGCTAACGGAGTATATGAGTGCTAATTCGCTGGAAACGATGGTGACTGCGCTTTCAGCAACTTAGTCTAAAACGCCTAATACCGTCTCTTTCGCGAGATATTCTGCAACGGCATGCTGCGCTTCCGCTACGGTAGCGCCAGCTGCCGTTTTTTCTTCAAAAACCCGCAGCTGATTTTCAGCGCTTGTCCCGTTTTCAACAATTTTAGCTAGGTTAGCGACTTCTTCACGACAGCCTAGCTCATCCACAACGTCATCAACTAGCGCAATTAGCTCTTGAATTAAGTCTGGGAATGGCACTTCGTCTTCTAGACCAAAGTCAATGAGTTGGCCTTCAATGCCGAAGCGCATGGCGCGCCACTTGTTTTCAATAATGTGCATCCGCCGATAGCCACGCCAACTGAGGTTTTGTTTACGTAGCTTGATCAGCTTTGCAGTCAGTGCCTGCACCAAAGCTGTAATTGAAATTGCGTGTTCAACGTTGGTGCAAATATCAGAGATACGAACTTCTAAGGTGTCAAACTTAGGGTGTGGGCGCACATCCCACCAAATCTTAGTGGCATCTGCCGGGTCAAAGTGATCTTTGGCGCCAATAGAGCCGACTTTGCCGAGCAATTTGACAAAGTTTTCATATTCAGCAAATGACTTGAATGCTTGCGGAATACCAGTTCGCGGCAACATTTCAAAAATAACAGAGCGATATGATTTCAGACCAGTAGCTTTACCTTGCCACATTGGTGAACTGCTAGACAGCGCAAGGATATGCGGCAAAAAGTAACGCAGCTGATTCATGACTTCTATCATGAGGCTTTTGTTCTCTGGCGAGCTGCCAAAGCCAACATGAATGTGCATGCCAAAGATGAGCAGTTGGCGCGCCACTTCTTGCATGTGCCCAATAATTTCTGAGTAGCGCTCGCCTTCGGTAATCACTTGTGACTCCCAAGAGGCAAAAGGGTGGGTGCTAGCGGCAATGATGCGCAAGTCGTTTGCAGAGGCGATGTCACAGACAGTTCTGCGTAGTCGGAGTAATTCGCGGCGCACATCGTGAATGTCCTGGCAAACAGGAGTGCCGACTTCTACCTGACATTGCATAAATTCAGGTTTTAACTCGCCATCTGGAACAACGCCTTTGCCTTGTTCAATGAGCTGTTCGCTAAATGGATATAAGTTATATGTCGTAGGATCTACGATCTGATATTCTTCTTCAACGCCTAGCGTTAAGGGGACACCGTAAAACATAGTCTTTTCCTCGATGCCAAGTAGCCTGTTATTTAGTGTGACTGACTACAGGACCAATGCACCTAAGAGTTTACGTTAGATTTTGCGGAGCGCAAGCGGATTACCGACAAGTCTGGTCTTTATTCTTTGGTCTGGAGAGGATATTGCAACAGAAATTCTTTTGATTGTTTCGATCTAGATGCTTTTTCCAGTAGAATACATTTAGTTTGTTTGCTGTTAGAGCACAGCACATTTATTAGTTACGTCGTTATGTTGAATCCGGCTGCAATCCAGCTTTCACAACTGAAGAAACAGCTGACCAAGCGGACTGTCAAAGAGCTTGCTGAAAGCTCACATGTACAGGCCGGTTTGGAAGACATGATTGGGCGTTTCTATGAAAGCCTAATTCAGGCTTGCGAGACAGGTACAGTCAACTGGGTTGATCCAATTTTGGATACTTGGTTGAGCGCCATGCCGCGCGATCTTTCAGCCGAATCAACGCTTCTGCCAATGGTGTCGACCATCAAGCGAACGTTGTGGCGGGTGTGTGAGTTTGATGACGAAGAGCAAGCGTTCAATACCATTCAGGCTGTTGAAGCTGTTTTTGAGCATAGTCTGATGTACATCAATAAGCTTGAAACAAGCTCAATGCTTAGCCAGTCTGAGCGCAACTTCAATGAGTTCAAGGCAACGATGCTTGAATTGGATAAATCCAAGGCTTCGTTTGTGGCTGTCGCTGCGCATGAGTTGAAAACGCCTCTGACGCTGGTGCAAGGCTATTCCAATATGCTTACAAATGAGTTGTTGGAAGTAGAAAGCAAGACTAAGTATGAGCCTTACTTGCGCGGCATCAATAATGGCACGGCGCGGCTGAAAGAAATTCTAGACGCAATGTTGGACGTCACCCTGATTGATAATGGTTTGTTGGAGTTGTCATATCAGCCTGTGTGGCTTTCACAACTGATTGAAGGAATGTTGGCCGAGCTTGAAGAACAGCTTGAAACACGTGAACTTGATATTGTTTATGAACCTTTCTTAGATCCGAAAGAGTTTTTCTACGCTGATCCTGAACGGCTGCAACAAATCATTCGTAATGTCGTGTTGAATGCAATCAAATATACGCCAGATGGTGGCAAAGTCACTATCAATGGGCGTAAACTGCCAGGCTTCATCGACATTGCTGTTGAAGACACAGGCATTGGGATTGCGCTTGATAAGCAGCAAACTATTTTTGAAAAATTTATTCAAACGGGCGATGTTGCCCGTCACTCTAGCGGTAAGGTTAAGTTCAAGGGCGGTGGCCCGGGCTTAGGCTTAGTGATTGCAAAAGGGCTCATTGAAGCACACGAAGGGACCATTTGGTGCCAAAGTGACGGCTATGATGAAGAAACTTGCCCCGGTAGCGTCTTCCACATTATGGTGCCTTTCCGCGAAACACCACCTGATGAGCTAAGCGCTCAAATCTTTGGTGATAGTACTGGGCCAAAGTAGTAGCGCCGTGCGCGAACCTTCCCGTAATTGTTATGGTTTGAGAGTTGTTCTAAAACTATAACTGGCTTTTATATAGCACTATCGCTTACCATTTCCATATATGGCAAAACATCCTCAAAAAACCGATCCACCTAAAGAGCGTGCGTTCTTGGTGGGCGTTGATATTCGTACCGAACATAGTTTGCTTGAAGTTGAAGACTCGCTAGAAGAACTTGCCATGTTGGCAGACACTGCTGGCATGAATGTTGTGGGGCAAACTTATCAACGACGTGACACGCCAAACCCGAGCATTTTGATTGGGAAAGGGAAGCTGCAAGAAGTCAAAGACTTAGCAGAAGATCTAATGGCAGACGCCATTATTTTTGACAACGAACTCTCTCCTAGACATCAACGTGAACTTGAAAAAGAGATTGGCAAGAAGATCAAATTATTAGATCGGACAGCGCTAATTCTTGACATTTTTGCGATGCGCGCTAGCACGCGTGAAGGGGCACTCCAGGTTGAGTTGGCGCAATATGAATATCGATTGCCACGCTTGACGCGTATGTGGACTCACCTTGTTCGTCAGAGTGGCGGTGGTGGGTCTTCTTCTGCTGGTAGTGTTGGGGTGCGTGGTCCAGGTGAAACGCAGCTAGAGTCGGATCGACGTGAAATTAATGCGCGCATTGTGCAGCTACGGCGTGACCTAGAGAAAGTTCGGGCGCATCGCGGACGGCATCGCCAACGCCGGCAACGGTCTGCAACGCCTGTGGTGGCATTAGCTGGCTATACCAATGCAGGGAAGTCAACGCTTCTAAATGCGCTTACAAACGCTGAAATTTATATCGCTGATCAATTGTTTGCAACGTTAGATCCAACCACGCGTCGTGTAGAGTTCCCTGACGGTCAGGCAGTCTTGCTGACAGATACAGTGGGGTTTATTCAAAAACTGCCTACTGCGTTAGTTGCGGCTTTTCGGGCAACGCTTGAAGAAATTGTTGAAGCTGACCTCATTTTGCATGTTGCGGACCTCACGCATGACAATGTTGTCGAGCATATTGACGCAGTCCAGCAAACTTTAGACGAGTTAGGCTCTGAAGCCCCAAGTTTGATGGTCTTCAACAAAATTGATCTAATGGAAGATCAATCTTTGCTTGATGATTACATCTCGGAGTTTCCTGAAGCTGTCTTTATTTCTGCTTACGAGAAACAAGGGCTTGATAGTCTTTTCCAAACGATTCAGGCACGTTTGAATATGTCATTGGAGAAAATTGATGTGTTCTTGCCTTACTCTGCGGGCCAGTTGATTTCACTGATTCATGAGCGTGGTCAAGTAGATCAAATTGAGCACTTGGAAGATGGCGTCCACGTCATTGGACGTGTTCCCCAACGTCTAGTGGCGCGATTTCTTGAAGGGGCTGTGAAAAGAAATGACGAATCGTGAAGAACGAACGATTGAAGGCTTAAACCGCTTTACATCTTGGTTAGCGGCACGGCGCGGTGTCCCAATTCTGATTGGGATTTTGCTAGTGGTCTTAAACTTTATCGTGCAGTTTATTCCTGGACTGGGGTGGTTAGCAGACGTTGATCTTCTGCTGCACTTGGGCATTGTTTTCGGACTGGTTGGAATTTTGGTGGCGATCGCAATTGGATAGCCACCAAATTCTTTTTACTGCTAAGGACCTACTCTTTTAGACAAGCTGCAAGAAAACGAATTACAGCTTGCCTTTGGCAAATGCCAGCGCTTCCTCACGTGTTTGGATCTTGCCAACAATTTGCAAGTCTAAAATCTCCTTCAAGACTTGCCCCATTTGTTTGCCCTCTTTGTACCCTAATTGAATAAGGTCTTCCCCGCGCACTAAATGAAAAGCAGATGTGTTGCGCCATAACCAGCGGATCGCTTCGTCTTTAGTCCGAAAACGATCTTTTAGTTGTGCATTGCGCACGCGTTTTAACAAGGTGCCCATTTCAGGTCCGGGTTTGATCCCCAACTCAATTAGGTCCCGACCGAGTAACACTGGTGGGATTTTTCCATCGGCACAGCCTATTTCTTCAGCTGCACGCAACCAATCTTCTGCCGGACGTTGACGGGCTCTTGGCGGACGGGCAGATGAGTCTGCTTCCACAAGACGTTCCCACTGCCGAATGGTAGCGGGGTGCAGTAGTTCTGCTAAAGACTGAACAGCAGCCCGCATATTGTGCTTTGTTCGGCCTTTCCAAAACATGTGCGTCATATGCTCTTTGACCAGTGGTAGCACTTGCTTACGAATGTCATTGGGGGCATTAATGCTCTCCAAAAATGCTTCTGCAATTGGGACACCCTTATAAGCATGTTCTGGTGAACGAATACGACCATCCGGTGAATGCACTGTTGTGGTTGGCTTGCCGAAATCATGACATAACGCAGCAAACAACAAAACAGTTCGGTCGAACTTGTCGAGATTATCACGGCGTGCGATTTCAGCAGTGCGCTCGCATGTCAAGGCTGTGTGTATGAAAACATCGCCCTCAGGGTGCCAATTTGGGTCTTGAGGGCAGTCAATGAGGGCATGAATTTCAGGTGCAGTTTCAGTCCAACCTGTGATTTTTAGAAAATCTAAACCACGTTTTGGGAAATTGCCTTTGGTCGCCCACTTTTCCCACTCGCCCCATATTCGTGAAGGGGCGCTTGTGTCCGCTTCAGCCAATAATTGTTTACAAAGCGTGATTGTTTCAGGTGCAACGGCTAGGTCGAAACGCGCTGCAAATTGCATTCCGCGCCGAACCCGTTCTGGATCTTCAGCAAAAGCATCGCTAACATGTCGCAGCGTTTTGTTATTCAGATCATCGACGCCGTTGTAGAAATCAAACAAGTCGTTGGTAATTGGATCATAAGCCATGGCGTTGATGGTGTAATCGCGGCGGCTGGCGGCTTCAGCAGGTGTCATGTCGGTCGGAAACTCCATGACAAAGCCTTTGATGCCACGACCAGTTTTGTTTTCTCTGCGTGGAACGCTTACGTCCAAAGTATCGCCCTGAATGACTGAAACTTTGATGACGCCAAAGCTCTTACCAACTAAATCGACGCGGCCAACTTGCTTGAGTGCGGTTGTAATGGCATCTCGCCCAAGGTTATAGACTTCAATATCAACGTCTTTCGGCTTAATGCCTAACAGGGCGTCACGAACGGAGCCACCAACAATAAGCGCGCGACCACCAGCAGCGGTTAATGCATTGACGACAGTGCGTTCGCTCGGTGATAAGGCTTCAACGTTTAGCACGCTGAGTGCTTGGCGTTCTTGATCAGAAATTGTGTGTCGCGGGTCCCAGCTGGGATTGATAGTTGTCATATAAATAAAAAAAGGCCGGAGCATGTCCGGCCTTTATCATACAAAAATAAGTAAGGATTGGTTACTTTTCGTAACCGTCCGGATTCTTAACGTGCCACGCCCATGCGCTAGAAATAATGTCATGGAGGCTTGGATATTTAGGTACCCAACCAAGTTCTTCGTTTAGCTTTTCGCTGTCTGCGACCAAGATCGCCGGGTCACCAGGACGACGTTCACCAATTTCAGCAGGAATTGGATGTCCAGTGATTTCACGTGCGGTTTCAATCACTTCTTTGACACTAAACCCTTGCCCATTGCCAAGGTTGTAAGTGCGGCTACCGTTTTCATCAAGGTCACGTAGTGCCAAAATGTGTGCTTGCGCAAGATCTAGAACGTGAATGTAGTCACGAATGCAGGTGCCATCTGGTGTGTCGTAATCATCACCAAAAATAATGAATTTTTCACGTTGGCCCAAGGCTACTTCTAGCACCAAAGGAATAATGTGCGTTTCAGGATCATGATGTTCCCCAAGCACATCGCTGGCAGCACCGCAAGCATTGAAATAGCGCAATGCAGCGTACTTCATGCCGTAAACGCGATCCATCCAATGCAGCAAACGTTCGATGAGGTATTTTGACTCACCATAAGGGCTGCCTGGCACAATACGTTCGTCTGGCGCAATTGGGATCCGTTCTGGTTCGTCAAATAAATTCGCAGTTGAACTCAGGATGAACTTTTTGCAGTCATACTTAACGGCGGTTTCTACCAAATTCAAGGCGTTGACAACATTGTCACGCAAGTAGAGGAATGGTTTATCCCATGATTCGCCTACCAAGGTGTAAGAGGCGAAGTGCATGATGGCTTCAGGACGATGCGTTGCGAAAATTTCTTCAAGCTTGGCTTGGTCAGCAAGGTCAGCTTCAATAAAAACGGCTTTTGAGTCGACAGCATCGGCATGACCTTGGTAAAGATTGTCGACGACAATAACATCATCACCAGCTTTAACAAGCTCGCTCACAACAGTGCTTCCGATGTAGCCTGCACCACCTGTCACTAAAACTTTCATAAGGGTTCCTTTTTCGAATAAATATAAGGTGACAAATTCACATTTGTAAATTGCCAGCAGTGTGACTTCTTTTACGAGTTGAAGTCAGCAACCAAACTTATTCTATATGGAAAATGGACAATCTCGCAAAGTGAGGTTTGTTACAGAAATCTAACCAATTAATTGCGCGAATTGTTGAATTTCGCTGAGCATGACGTGGTGTGTTTCTTCTGAGAGAGAAGAGGCGTTGTCTGTGATTGATGGTGTCACAACGGTATGTGGTGTGATAGTAGCTGTGACACGACCTGGGTAGGTCACCATGCGCCATGCGCCTGCTAAATTGCTCTCTCCTGTGGTTAGGCGTGCGACTTCTGGTGGGTCATATGTAATCGTTGCTGGAAGAAATGGAGTTTCATTTTCAGCTGCAATTTCAAATGCACCAATGCGAAACGGTTTTAGATCAATACCACTATCTAAACGATTGACGGTTCCTTCGGGGTAAAGCACCATTGGAATGGTGAAGTCGACGTTTTTTAGCGCTTCACGCGCCGCTTTTCGGGAGGATTTCTTGTCACGGCGCACAAATACACAGCCGATTGTGTCGGCTGCCCAGCCAATAAATGGCATTTTGCGAACTTCAGCTTTTGCTAAGAAACGCATTGGCATAATCGCAATTTTTACTAAGATGTCTAAGTAGGAGACGTGATTAGTAAAGACAAAGCCCTTATGCTGGTAAAAAGCGGCTTTATCTTTGCAAAGTACACGGATGCCACAGATCCAAAGCGCGCTTTTAGCTAGAAAGCCAACAAACCAAGCTTTGAATGGAATTCCATGCCGTTTATAGGGCACCCATTGCAGTAAAAATAGGGAAATAATGCCAAGCCCAATCACCACCACAAAGATGATGGCGAGACGTGTGACACCGCGTAGGTAACGCATGCTTAAAATTTGACCCGTTCGCGCAGATTGCCCATGATGTTGTCTGCCCGACGTAATCGGTTTTCGGTGAAGAGTAGGGTGCCTAAACCAACAACCTCGGCAATCAAATCAACAAAGACATGACTTGCAATGCCAAGTAACCCTGTCACGCCACTAGCGGCAATGACTAATGCACTTAGTAAGAGCCAAATCCAGCGTAGGCGTGGGAAGATGACGCTGCCAACAAGTAGTAGCATGACCGCAGTGATAAATGCTGGTAATGCTTTGACCACTAATCCAAGGCTGGCGACAACGCCGCTGGCTATGGCAAGACCCAGAGCAATGAGCGCAACAATCCAAAAATAAGTGCGATTGATGTTTTTGCGGCCCCAATTGACGCCACTGCGGCGCACAAATTCCCAACCGACAATGATCCAAAGTGGCAAGGCGATTGCACTAAGTATTAGCTGAGCAGTCGTTGCGGTGTTTAAAGCTAACAATACACCGCTAGCTAACAAAATAAGACCTGAAATGATGGTAACTGTTGTGCCAAAATTGCGTTTGCGGGTGTAAAGCAAAATCCCCCAAACCACAAGAGCAAGCACAATAATTGAGTAGACGATGGCAGTAGTTTGTTCCATAGTAACGGGACTATACTGACCACGGAAAAACCTGTCAATATCAAATGCGGAAACGAAAACTAAACATTACTGTTGCAATTTTGATTGCATCTTTTGCAGTAGCATGTTCGGCACCTTCAGAAGAGGCGCAACAAATTGTTGCTGTTATTCCTACTGTTCCTACAGCAACGCCGGAACCAGTGCTGGATCGCGTTGTGTCAGTTGAGGTGACATTGGCAATGGAACAAACACCGACATTGACTGCACCTCCATTGCCATCTATGACACCTGTTCCGCCTACAGTAGCGCCAACACAGACACCGTTTCAAACAGCTACGCCAATTATTTTGGCATCTGTGACGGCAACTACAGTTGTCGCGCAAACTGCAGTCTCTGCTACTGAAGTGACGGACTTCCCTTTGTCTGATGACCCTGCTGGCTTGATTGCTTATGTGTGCTACGACGGTTTAGATGATGAAATTTGTGTGATTGACAGCGATGGGTCGAATCAACGGCGGCTGACATTCAATGATGTCGAAGATTACTATCCTTCTTTTTCAAACGATGGTGAATGGATTACGTTTGCACGGCAAATGGTTGATGGCTCAAGTGATTATTTTGAGCTTTTCAAAATTAGCATAGACGGCAGTAAAGTTATTCCACTCACAACTAATGGTTCGAAAAACGCGTCGCCGGCCTATTCTTGGGATGACACGCAAATTGTGTATACCTCTAAGTTTGGTGACTGGCGACACCAGATCTGGATGATGGAAGCCAATGGGAATAATCCAGTTCAGCTCACATTTGAGGGCAACAACTTTGATCCTGCATGGTCATTTGACGGGGAATGGATTTCATTTGCTTCAGACCGAACTGGAGAACGGCAGCTTTGGAAAATGCGTCCAGATGGTAGTGAGCAGCAACAAATTACAGACGTGCGTAAGCTTGGCGGTCGCAATGATTGGTCGGCAGACGATCGATATTTGTTTTTCTATGCAGGCGTTCGTAATGTAGACCGGCAGATCTACCGTGTTGATGTTGAGTCCCGCGAGATCTTAGCACTCACGAATGACGGAGCGAATGCAGGGCCTGGTACATCAAGGTATGGTGAGTGGGTTGCTTGGCAAACAGGGGGCGATATTTGGCTGGCGCGCCAGGATGGCTCGGATGCATTTAACTTGACGAACAGCACCACTTTTGACTATCAGCCGCGATGGGGGCCTTAATCCAAAAAGACCTGTCAGTGACAGGCTTGCAAAATGAGTTCTGTAAATTCTTTAAGTTGAGTCGTTTACCGAAGAAGATCAGTGTTTAAAAAATTGGTAATGCGTAAACGATCTCAATGAACTCTATTCGCCGTGTGAATTTTTGCTAAATGCTAGTGTAAGTCCTAACGCGAGGGCGACAACTGTGCCTAAGCTTGTTACACCGACACCAACAAGAATTAGAATATCTCCATCCATACTAACTCTTAGTCACGTGTCTAGCGAAAAGGTCACAGGAAGTTCAAGATTCGTGCGACTTGCCAAATAGATAAGTTTTTTCGAAAACTATTGAAATTCAAACAATAATTGCCGATATAAACATGTTTTTCGGTGTTTTATTTAGGATTTGGTTTGTCTAAACCTGTTATCATAAGGGGTGCGCCCTTTGAATTGCGACTTGTTGTTGTAACAACGGGTGTTTACTCAATTGGTAAACCATGTGACATATGAGTGCTTCTGCCACCACCTCTTCCGATAATAAAGTTCTCTCTACAGCTGTCGACTTCTTCCGACAAACAGGCGCATTTTGGGCACGGCCAGCGAGAATTATTCGCAATTACAATGTCAAAGAAAATCTAAGAGCTGACATTCTTGCCGGAGCGACAGTCGGTGTATTAATGCTGCCGCAGGCAATTGCCTATGCCCTAATTGCAGAACTGCCACCTATTACAGGTTTGTATGCTGCAATTGTTGCTAGCGTTGTTGGTGCTTTATGGGGCTCGTCTTCTCATCTAAACTCAGGCCCATCTAACGCGGCTTCTTTGCTAGTGCTGACAACCTTGCTACCTCTAGCGGTGCCAGGCACGCCTGAGTACTTACTGCTGGCAGGCATGATGGCGTTCATTGTCGGGCTCATGCGGCTCTTGATGGGGCTATTACGGCTCGGGTATTTGGTGAACTTTGTTGCCGACTCCGTCATCATTGGCTTTACATTTGGGGCTGCGATTCTGATTGGTGTCAATCAGGTGAAGCACCTGCTACGCGTCACTGTAACCAACACTCCCAATTTCTTTTCCACACTTTCCGATACATTTGCTGCTGTCCCGCAGACACATTTACCTAGCTTAGCAGTTGGGTTTGGCGCAATTGTTTTAAGTGTACTCTTCAAAAAGACTATCAAAAAGATTCCAAGCGCGCTGCTGGTAATGGCGCTGGCTGGGTTTGCTTCCTATTGGTTTGACTTACCGAACAGAGGCGTGATTGTGTTGGGAAATTTGCCGGCATCATTACCGTCTTTTGTTGTGCTGCCTGTGTTTGATCGGGAAGTTTGGGGGCAGCTTTTTACAGGGTCTTTGGCTGTTGCGGCCATTGGTTTAGCGGAGGCTGTTGCGATTGCGCGCTCAATTTCGGCGCAAAGCGGCGAAAAAATTGATAGTAATCAAGAGTTTGTTGGGCAAGGGCTAGCAAGCATGGCAACCGGATTTTTGTCTGGGTATGCGTGCTCTGGTTCGTTTACACGCTCCGCGCTCAACTACTCAAGCGGGGCCAAGACTGGGCTAACAAATATTTTTTCTGCTGCATTTGTTTTGATGGCAATGTTGCTGTTTGCGCCGCTTACGTCTTATCTGCCGCGGGCTGCGCTGGCTGGGGTGATTATTGTCACTGCCTATTACATGATTGACCGCGAAGCGATGGGAGAAATCTGGCGCACGACTGCTGGTGATGCTTGGATCATGCTGTCTACTTTTTTGGCGACATTGGTCTTTCCACTTCAGTTTGCAGTATTGGCTGGCATCGTGGTGTCATTTGTCCGTTATATTGGCAAGACCTCGCAGCCTGAAGTTAGTTCAGTTACACCATCGACAGATTTCCATGACTTACGTGAAAATCCAGATAAACCGGAATGTCCACAGCTAGGTATTGTGACGATCAAAGGGTCACTTTACTTTGGCTCTACTCAACATGTAGAAGAAGCCATTCGCCTGCAGCGTGACTTGCATCCAGAACAGAAAAATTTGTTGCTTTGGATGCAGCAAGTCAATTTGGTAGATATCAGTGGATTGCACTTGTTGGAAGCAATTGTCCGGTTGTATCGCAGCGATGGCGGTGATGTTTATATGGAAGGCGTACGCAATGCAGTAATGGATAAGATGCGGGCGTCTGGGTTTGTAGAGATGTTAGGTGAGGATCATTTTCTCGAACGTGAAACAGCAATTCCAATGTTGTTTAATAATGTCTTGAGTCCAATCCAGTGTGTGTATGATTGTCCGCATAAGGTGTGGTTAGAATGCCAATCGTTGCCTAAAGCGCATACTGAGACGAAGTTGCCACCTTTGAAAATTGTCAAACCAAGCATGATCTTGCCCGAGTATTTACCAGCTGAACTGTGGCGTCAAATCCAGGAAAATGATGCTTTAACAGTAGTGGATGTGCGCGAGCGTAATGAGTTCAATTTAGGTCACATTCCAAATGCCAAGCTGCTCACGTCTCCTGAGATTCTTGCTGATCCAGCTCAATTGTCAGATGAAGATGAAATAGTCGTTGTTTGTAATCACGGGCGTCGCAGTCGTCAAATTCAGCTACATTTACAAGACTTGGGGTTTGATAACGTTTCCTCATTAAAAGGTGGGTTAGAAGCTTGGAAGACTACCGAGTTGCCATTAGATAGCGAAGTTGCTATTCCATAACCTATTTTTATTAATAATTGCAACATAAGTCTGTACAAATCTTGTCAATATTTACAGGTTGGTTGATAGGCAGTTTTTTTGTATCCTATTACGGTGGGATTATGCATCAGATAAGGAATTGCTAAATGCCTGAAAATATGGAATTTGCCGATTGGCTAATGAGTGAGTTTGTAAAGTGGCGTGCTGAACAGTCGGGACACCCAAATTTGCGTGCTTTTTCAAAGGTCATTAATGTTCCTTACCGTCAAATGTCAGCTTGGCTGAATGGCAAGGGGGCACCTTCAGAAGCTCAGCTTATTGAATTTACGAAGTTGCTTAGTTCTCCGCCACCGAATACGGCACCACTAGCGCCTGAGAAAGTCGAAATGTCAATGATTGACACGATAGTGGCTAATTGGGGTCGCTTGTCCCATGAAGAGCAGCAGCAAGTCTTCAACTTGTTCAGCAGTTTTCATTCAAAGTAATCTATAGTGCGCTCCAATCGGATCGCACTTTTTTATTAAGTCAATCTCAATATTTAAACCTGACTCAAACCGTATCTATATTAATAGAAATCTTGGTTGATTTACTCTTAAATAGATGCGTGTCTAATTCATTTTGGGCAAGGGAGCGCATCACGGGGCATCGGGTGTAAGTTGTATAGGTAACCGATGTTCAAATATTTTGATTGCACTGGTAGACGCTCATATAGAACGAGGTGAGCGTTTTTTGAAATAGGTAATACATGTATAGCGCAAATTCTACAAATCTGTTTGGCTTGCCAGACTTAGATGACGTCCAACGTGGCACCGTCTCATTCGATAGCAGCGACTTTGAAGTTCAGTTTATGGATGATGATGCCTGTGCCTTGTTCGGTGTAGAAAGTGCGCATCAATTCTCCTCTATTCGCTTCCCCCAGCTATTTCGTGCACCAAAAGAAGCCTCTCAAGCTGTCCAACCTCATGAAATTGAAACGCGCCTGCGAACTTTACAAACGCATGGTGTGATCGATCGGGTTTGGATTAAATGCGATGATGATAAATTTTTACCAGTTCGCATTAGCCTGATGCGGCAACCAGATGGTGTCAATGAAATCCTAGCGACAATCGAACTCGTACAGGTAACCAACACAAAAATGTATCCTACATATAGTACAGATACTGGCCGTTCTGCTGAGCTATATGAATTGCAACAACGTATGCAGCAAATGCAGTTTTCGCACGACGCGGAAAAGCATGAATTGTTAGCACGTGCTGAAACGCTAGAAAATGAGCTAGCCGAAGTACGCAATATGTTGCAGATCAAAGATGATTTCTTGGCAACAATGAGCCATGAACTGCGAACACCACTCAATGCTATTCTCGGCTTAGTCGAGTCGATGCGTGAAGGCGTTTACGGGCATATGTCGCATCAGTCTGGGCAGCCACTTACGCATATTGAAAATAGCGGCAAGATGATGTTGTCGTTGATCAATGATGTTTTAGATATTTCTAAGATCCAAGCCAACCGGATGGAACTGGCGTTGGAACAGCTAGAAGTATTTGATCTTTGCCAAGCGAGTTTGGCAATGGTTCAACCCCAAGCGCGCCAAAAGAATGTAAAAGTTGTCTTCCGAAATGACCCGCGGGCGAAATTCATCACCGCAGATCGTCGCAGGGTTCAACAGGTTCTGGTAAATCTATTGACTAACGCGGTCAAATTTACAGATGCTGGCGGCAAAATTGGGCTGGCGGTCAAGGCCCATGAGCGCACTGGTCAATTGCAATTTATTGTGGCTGACACTGGCATTGGCATTGACGAACAAACATTGAACAAGCTGTTTACGCCGTTTGTTCAAGCGAACAACACCCGTAGTTCTGGTCAGGAAGGCACGGGCCTAGGCTTGGTCTTGGTCAAGAAAATTGCTGAGCTTCACAATGGCTATGTTCGTGTCCGCAGCGCTGTTGGGCGGGGCAGTGAATTCTCTGTCTTCATTCCTTGGGTTGCCAACGACATTGCGCAAAGTCTGCAAATGCTGCAAGCGAGTGCGCTGGTTGATGTTGTAACAGACACCAAAGAGTTGATTGATCCAACTGGCGGTAGCGCTACAGATGAAAGCAAACAGCACCTTCCGCGAATCCTTTTAGCTGAAGATAATGAAAACAATATTGCCGTTGTCAAAGATTATTTAGTTGCTAAGAATATGAATGTGATGACGGCCTTGAACGGGGCCGAGGCATTGAAAATGGCGCGTGAATTCCCACCCGATGTGATTTTGATGGATATTCATATGCCGGAAATGGATGGACTAGAAGCCATCCGGCGCTTACGGGCTGTTGCGGCAACTGCGAAAGTCCCAATTATTGCACTGACAGGGATCGCAATGCCTGGAGATCAGGAACGCTGTCTCAATGCTGGTGCAGATGCTTACATGAGTAAGCCGGTACGACTGAAGCAGTTGCACGAAGAAATACTTGGCTTTCTGGCACGCAGATAATCTTTCGAAAAGTCATAAAAATCGCTGACACTTTCAGCGATTTTTTATTTTAAAAAGCAGTGATTGGTTCAAAATTGCCTGTAAAATGTAGTTAACTGTACTTATCTAGATGTAAAGTCTAATTTGTATCATGCCCACCTTTCACTAACCTCAACACTGCTGATATTTATGGCCGCCGATCGTATTCCCACAGTGGACTTTTCAGTCCCACAGTCTTCTTTTCTGATTCGCCCAATTGTGCGGTATTTCAGCCAAGAAGAGCAGAAAGAGCCGCCACATCGCCATAATTTTCAAGAGTTACTATGGGTGAAGTCGGGAGCAGGTATGCACCTGATTGATAACGAACGGCTCAATATTCAGCCTCTTACGTTTTACCTCATTCCCAAAGGGCAAATTCACTACTTTGATGAAGGAAATGACCTCGAAGGTTTCTTAGTGCGATTTTCCGATGACTTTTTGATTGAAAGCGTTGGGAGTATGTCGTGGAACTATCGGCAAACGCTATTTAGTCATTTCAGCATGCATAGATCGCTTTCAGTGCCATCTACTGATTTGCGTCGTTATGAAGGTCTGCTCATGCGGATGTGGCAAGAGCAACAAAAGAAAACATTTGGCTACCAAGCAGTACAACGGCATTTGCTTAGTATTTTGCTGATCCAGCTTGAACGCACGCGCCAATTGCAAGCGCATGATGGTGCGCTACTGTCTAAAGAGGGAATGCTATACAAAGACTTTATGGAGTATTTGGAGCGTTATTATCGCAGTGAGCACGTTGTTACCTTTTACGCCGACAAGGTTGGTATTTCAGCGCGAAAGCTGACGCAAGTGTGTCATCAACATGCTGGGAAGACTGCCAAGACACTCATCCAAGAACGAATTGTGCTAGAGGCGCAACGCTTCTTGCAGCATACCAATCTGTCTGTCAAAGAAATTTCATATCGACTTGGATTTCGTGACCCCTCCTATTTTAGTAAGGCCTTTAAGGCTGTGGTTGGCGTTGCACCACAAGCTTACGAAGTCAATTTGAGCGACTAATAAGAAGAACTTTATGTCAAAACCTGAACACAGCGGTGGGCTGTCGCTTGCTGAAGCGCAAGCAATTCTTGGTGATCGCAAAATTCACCGCATGTCCTCGAATGAAAATCCAATTGGGACCTCACAGGTTGCGATTGATGCTATGACGCGTGCCGCTCAGGGCATTAATTTGTATCCTGCGCGGACAGATGCTGACCTGCGTGCTGAAATCGCGGCAACACATGACGTCGAAGCAGATCAGATTTTTATGGGGTTAGCAGGTTGTGAAGTGATTGAATTTGCATTTCGCACCCTAATCTCCAAAGGTGAGAATTTTGTTGTGTGCCCGCCAACATTTGGGGTGTACTACCTAATGGCAGATCGTTACGATGTTGAGCTGCGAACAGCACCGCTTGATAAAGAGACTTTCGCGCTTGATATTGATGGCATTATTGACGCCATAGATGAACAGACCCGGTTTGTCGTACTAATCAATCCAAATAACCCGACTGGAACTTACTCGACCCATGCTGAATACCAAGCGCTTCTTAGTCGTTTGCCAGCGCATGTCATTGTTTTAGCAGACGAGGTTTACTTTCAATTTGTGTCTGCACCAGACTATGCTGATACAGTAAGCCTGCTCAAAAATGGGGCAAATATTGTCCGCATTCATAGCTTTGCAAAAGCATATGGGATGGCCGGGTTACGCCTTGGCTATGGCATTGCGCCAGCTGCTATTGCTGAAAAGATGCGCGGCCTCATGCGACCATTTCATGTCAATTCTATTGCGTTGGAGGGGGCTTCAGCAGCACTTACCGATGCTGATTTTGTGCGGAAGACCGTGGCAAACAACGCGGCAGGCAAGTCTTATCTGTATTCAGCACTAGATGCCATTGATGTGCGCTATTGGCAAACGGAAGCTAATTTTATTTTGATTGAAACCCCAATTCCTTCAGCAGAAATGACGGAAAGACTACTTTACAAAGCGATTATGGTGCGTGATCCAAAGGATGCCATGATCCCAAATTGTATTCGCGTAACGGTTGGAACTCCAGAACAAAACGCAGCGTTTATTGCGGCACTTACTGAGGTGCTGCGGGAGTTGCAGTCGGCATAGATGGCGATGTCTCCGGCATTAATTCTCCCTCCGGAATTGCCAATTTATGCGCAATTTAAGCGATTAGTGCAATCACAGCGTGCGCTTATGTTTGCTGGCGTGCCGGGCGTTGGCAAAAGCTTAATGTTGCAACAAGCTGCGCACTTGGCGCATGCTAGCGGCAGAGTGTTGCATCAAATGCAATGGGATGTCTCCCGCACGGCGTTTGAATTACACCCCTATGTGCTGGCGCGCTATCCAGAAGTGGATGGTGTCACGCACCCCATGGTACGTAAAGCTGTGGGCATGTGGGCCCGCCAAGCGCTGTTAGACTGGCATCAGGCCCACCCTCATGCTGAACATTTGTTGCTTGGGGAATTACCGTTGATTGGTAATCGCTTCATTGAGCTTGTGCAACATAGAACGGATGAGGTTGAAGCATTGTTAGCTGCACCGGAAGTGAAGTTTGTTGTACCTGCGCCATCCAAAGAAATTCGGGCTGCAATTGAAAAGGCCCGCGCTGCATCTATCGCAAATCCGCGTGACGATAATGAGAAATGGGATGCGCCACCCAATGTGTTGCAAATGCTCTGGGATGATGTTTATCAGATGGCGGTTCGAACTGGAATTACAAATGACATTGATCCTACTTATTCTCCAGATGTATATTTAGGCGCCTTTGATGCGCTTTTAGTGCATCGGAATACTGAACATATCTACATTGACATGCACCTAAAGCCAACTGAGTCGGCTTACATCTTGCCCCCAATTGCTTCAGAATTAAAAGCCACACCAGATGAAGTGGAAGCCTTAATCAAATTAGTAGAAACAACATGGACAGTGACTGAAGTCAGTAAGATGGTCGCGACGTGGTACGTCGTATAAGTAACTTTTTTACAAGATCTTCAGATTGCTCAAAGCTTACGTTCACAATTGTTACCGATAATCCCGGTACAAAGTATTCTTTGTTGCACGTCCATTTTTTCTTCTAAGGAGACCATTTTGAAGAAACTTACGTTACTTACGACAAGCATCCTGCTTACCCTAATTTTGAGCGCTTGCTTTGCAATTCAAGAAGCTCCAGAAGCATCTGGTGTGGTTGAGGCGCCAACGCTTGCGGTTGAGCCAACGGAAGTTGTTGAAGAGCCTACTGTTGCTCCAGAACCAACGG
>JAHDBS010000013.1 GCA_020630225.1 Anaerolineales bacterium
TTGTTGCTCTTAACTGTATGGTTTGCAGATAGTGCTGCATATGCAGCAGGGCGAACATTTGGTAAGAATCGGTTAGTGCCTCGACTAAGCCCAAATAAGACTTGGGAAGGGCTAATCGGGTCGATTTTGTTTACTACTTTGTTTGGGGCTGCATGGGCCTTGGTCTGGGCGCAGCTTGAAGCGAGTTCGCCATTGACCTGGCAAATTGGAGCGGTCACAGGTTTATTAGTGGCATTAATTAGTCCTTTTGGGGACTTAGCGATGTCAATGTTGAAAAGGGAAGTTGCGGTCAAAGATACTGGAAAGCTTATGGGCGCTCATGGAGGCGTCTTAGACCGAATTGATTCATGGTTGTTTGCCGCTCCACTCGTTTATTTTCTGGTTCTCCTAAGTTTTAGTTGACGTGAAAATTTGAGGGTGCTACAATCGATTTGAGGTTGTTCTCAACTTGAGCCACAACAACCCTTTGCTCATTTACCCACATTAGATTAAAAGTACGAAAACTTATAAAACAAGCGCCCAAAATAATCGCGTGTTTGCGGTTTTACTTGCTTAGAATGCGTCTTTACCTGAATATTGATTCAGGATCCCTACTAAATTTGTTTGGAAATCAAAATTGAAACATCGGAATTCTTCTAACACCGACCGTCAACCATCCGTCCGTTATGAAAAAATGGACATTGCGATGCTGGAGTCTCAAACGCTGAGTCAATTGCGTGTAAAGGCAAAAGAAATGGATGTGGCTGGCTATAGCCGCATGAAAAAAGAGGACTTGATCTTGAATTTGCTGCGTGCTAACGCAGAACGCCAAGGTCTAAAGCTCCGTGGTGGGGTGCTTGAGGTCGTAGAAGATGGCATTGGTTTCCTGCGTGCCTCTAACTACTTGCCAGGGCCAGAGGACATTTACGTTAGCCAAAGCCAAATTCGTCGCTTTGGTTTGCGAACAGGGGATATGGTCATTGGCCAAGTTCGTCCACCAAAAGACTCGGAAAAATATTTCGGTCTGATCCGCGTTGAAGCTGTAAACGGGCTTGATCCAGAACAAGCAAAGCGCCGCCGGAACTTTGAATCACTTACGCCTATCTTTCCTGATGAACGTTTCAACTTAGAAGTTGATCGTTTCACGCTCTCAACCCGTATGCTCAATCTGATTGCTCCAATCGGTAAAGGGCAGCGTGGTCTCATTGTTTCTCCACCTAAATCTGGTAAGACAACAGTTTTGAAAGAAGTAGCGAACGCTATTTCTCGCAATTACCCTGGTGTACACCTTATGGTTGCTCTGATTGGTGAACGTCCAGAAGAAGTGACAGATATGGATCGCTCTGTGGATGCAGAAGTAATTGCATCTACATTTGATGAACCAGTGAAGTCACATGTTCGCGTGGCAGAAATGGTGTTGGAGCGCGCAAAGCGCTTGGTTGAAACTGGACGTGATGTTGTCATTCTGATGGACTCAATTACGCGTCTAAGCCGTGCTTATAACTTGGTAGTAACGCCTTCGGGTCGGACACTTTCAGGTGGTCTGGATCCTGCTGCGCTATATCCGCCAAAACGTTTCTTTGGGGCAGCCCGTAACATTGAAGATGGTGGGTCGCTTACAATTGTGGCCACTTGTTTGGTTGATACTGGTTCACGGATGGATGACATGGTTTATGAAGAATTCAAGGGGACTGGTAACATGGAACTCCACTTGTCTCGTAAACTGCAAGAACGTCGTGTATTCCCTGCGTTCAACATTGAACGGTCTTCAACACGTCGCGAAGAGTTGCTGCTTGGTCCAGATATAACGCCACGTGTTTGGCTCATGCGCCGCATGTATGGTCAAATGATCTCTCAACCACCAACTGGGGCGGGGATGGATCAGATTCAAGCGACTGAGGCTGTCATGAATCAAATGCGCCAAACTGACAACAACTATGAATTCCTTGAACAGCTTGGGAAAGTGAATTAGAGTTTCGGAAATAGAAAACTAACAGAACGGCCTGCTATATGCAGGCCGTTTTTATTTGAGATGCTGAGACAACGCTGTCACTACTGCATAGCAACTATTAATGCGATTCGAGGGACAAAGAAAGTAAGATTCAAGCTGAAAAATTCTTAGCAATTTGTTTTTTATATTTATGTCTAATTCAGAACCTGAAAAGTCGGTACCGTTTAATAAACGGCTAGCAAGTTTGCGTCGTTTCTTGCCTCATATTGCAGTAATTGCAAGTGCATTAGCCATTGGGCTGTTTTTGCGTTTAGATCCCGTCAATCGCGTGCAGGCGCTTGATTTGCCTGAAATTACAGAGTCAAATGTGAGCGTTAGTGAAGTAGAAGCAGAAGACGAGCTTGTTCTTCCTGATTTCTCAACGGAAGACGACATTCTGTTCGTGCAAGATGATGCAACAATCATCCGGAAAGTTGACCCCCAAACGAATATTCCTGCACGGGCAAGAACATCACCTGTTGAATATGAAGTGTTGCCTGGTGACAGTCTTTACGGCATCGCCGAAAAACATGGGCTAAATGCAGAGACTATTTTGTGGAGTAATGTCGCTGTTCTTGCAGATGACCCACATAACTTAACGCCTGGACAAGAGTTACTCATCCCGCCAGTTGATGGAGTGTTGTACCTAGTCCAAGAGCAGGATGGGATTAGTGGTGTGGCTAAAGGTCTCAATGTAGATGTCTCAACTCTGATTGACTATGAAGGCAATGACATTGACAAAGAAGAGCCAGATTTGATCCCTGGAACCTATGTGATGGCCGTTGGGGGAACGCGAGATTTGAAAATTCCAGGCCCAGTCTTGCAAGAAACAAATCAAACCACATCCACTGGCCAGAAAATTTTCCGGGCGTTTTGGAGTTCAGCTGGGTCTGGCGCTTGTGCCGGAGAAGGTAGCTATCGTGGCCCAATTGGGAACACGTCGTTTGTTTGGCCTGCTAACAATCGTTCAATTTCAGGGTATAACTACTCAGCAGTTCATCAGGGCTTAGATATTGCCGCAGGCTTAGGGGATCCGATTTATACCTCAGATAGTGGGGTTGTTGTATTTTCAGGCTGGAGCCATTGGGGCTATGGGAATATGGTTGTTGTTGACCATGGTAACGGCTTCCAATCGCTTTATTCTCACCTTTCGCAGATCAATGTAGGCTGCGGGCAAGGCGTTTCTCAAGGTGGCGTAATTGGCCTAGCGGGCAGTACAGGTAACTCTAGTGGGCCGCACTTGCACTATGAAATTTTGTTCAATGGGATCCGTCAAAATCCTTGGTCATACTTACAGTAAGCAGCTATAGCCTTTCTTTATTGGGTCAAACCTTCTAAAATGTGTCGGCTCTATTACTAAGCGTAATAGGCAATATTCAGTACATAGTTAGCTTATGAAATTATCAATCATCATGCCTGTTTTCAATGAGGCAGAAACAATTCATGCAATTATTGAAAAGGTGCGTGAATTACCTATGCCTTTTGAGCTCGTCTTAGTCAACGATGCGTCTTCTGATGGATCTGCAGCTATTTTGGATGAGTATGGCAAAGATGATGGCGTAGTTGTTCTACATCACCCTGTAAATCGGGGCAAAGGAGCTGCGCTAGCGACAGCGCTTAAAGCTGCCAACGGAGATGTAGCCGTCATTCAAGATGCTGATCTTGAATATGATCCGCAAGATTTTGTCAAAATGCTTGAGCTCATGAAGGTCGATGGAACGGAAGTTGTTTATGGCGTCCGTGACTTGGCAAGCCAAAAGGTAATTATGCGTTTTGGTAATAACTTGATGAGCTGGATTACTAGCGTGCTCTATGGAACTCGTCTGCATGACATGGAAACGTGTTACAAAATGATGTCTCGTAAAGCATTTGAGCCATTGAATTTAGAATGCAAGCGATTTGATGTAGAAGCTGAAATTACGGCTAAATTATTGAAAGCTGGGCATAAAATTGTGGAAATGCCAATTAGCTATGAAGCGCGCTATGAAAACAAAAAGCTTTCACCCTTAGATGGTATTCCCACACTGTGGGCGCTGCTGAAATATCGATTTTAGATAGAAACTTTTGAAGGAAAGCCGATCGTAATTACGATCGGCTTTTTTGTTGTAATTATTTTGCAAGTGGGTATACTGCCAGCATGGATTTATTTGATTACGCGAATGAACAACGTATGGAAACAGAGGCGCCGCTGGCCGCACGAATGCGCCCGCGCACGCTTGATGAATTTATTGGGCAAGAACACGTTGTTGGTGAAGGCCGACTGTTGCGCAGAGCCATCAAAGCTGATCGACTGTTTTCGTCACTGTTGTTCTGGGGGCCGCCTGGGGTGGGGAAAACAACCTTGGCAAAGCTTATTTCTGGTCACACTAAAGCGCATTTTGCAACGCTTAGCGCCGTACTAGATGGGGTGCCTGCACTACGAGAGCAGATCAAACTAGCAAAAGAACGTCGTAAGCTCTACAACCAGCGAACGCTTTTGTTTGTAGATGAAGTGCACCGTTGGAGTAAGTCGCAGCAAGATGCACTCTTGCCACACGTAGAGAACGGCACTTTTGTCTTAATTGGTGCAACGACAGAAAATCCATATTTTGAGGTGAATGGGGCGCTTGTGTCTCGTTCACGGGTTTTCCAGTTGCAACAGCTGACTGCTGATCACATGACACAGGTGTTACAACAAGCCTTGTCTGATCCAGACCGGGGGTATGGGCGGCGAAACATCAAAATTGATGATGACGCTTTTGCGCACTTGGTCAACATTGCTGACGGTGATGCACGTAATGCGTTGAATGCGTTAGAGCTTGCTGTTGAAAGTACGGATCCAAATACTAATGGTGTCGTCCAAATCACACTAGATGTTGCTCAGGAATCTATTCAGCGGCGTGCCGTGTTATATGACAAAGATGGGGATGCGCACTATGACACAATTAGCGCCTTTATCAAGTCTATTCGTGGTTCAGACCCTGATGCGGCCTTATATTGGTTGGCAAAGATGCTCTATGCGGGAGAAACGCCGCGTTTTATTATGCGCCGCTTACTGATCTTAGCCTCCGAGGATATTGGGCTTGCAGATCCGCAAGCGTTAGTGGTGACGAGTGCAGCAATGCAGTCTCTAGAGTTTATTGGAATGCCAGAAGGAATATTTCCACTAACCGAAGCAACGCTTTACTTAGCGACTGCGCCTAAATCCAATACAACGACACATTACTTTAAAGCGTTTGAGCGTGTGTCAAAAATGGGGCAGTTGGATGTGCCAAAGCACCTCCAAGACTCTAATCGTGATGGGAAAGCGCTTGGGCATGGCCAAGGGTATGTTTATCCGCATGCACAACAAGACCATTGGGCGCCACAACAATACTTGCCTGACACTTTATTAGGCACGTATTTCTATGAACCATCAGACCAAGGGTATGAAGCTGCAATCGAAGATCGGCTTGCAAAATGGCGCGCTGCACAGCGCGAAGCATTAAACATTGAGCGTGAAGAGCATTTTGAAGATTACAACGAAGATAGTCTAGTGAAAATAAAAAGGACGTTTGGCAATACGCTTCGGTAGCCAAACGTCCTTTGAAAAGCAGTGTTGCTAGTTGTTAGTCTTCAGGCGGGTCATCAAAGAATGACATGTCGCTAAAGGCAGTAATTTCTACTTGGCGATCAGTGAGGTAAGTGTTTGGGACTACAACGCGCCGTCCGTCCACATCAATTTCACTGTTCATGGTGCCAATTCCCTCTAGTACACCTTCTTGCCCATCAAGCTTGATGGTGTCCCCTGTTGTATAAGTGTCGCGGGCATAGTGTCCAGCTAATACATTTTTTGCGACATCGCGTCCGCCAAGCGCGAATGTAAGCCCAAATGCGGCCGCAATAATTGCTAGCAATGTGCTGAATGTATTGGTTAGCAGTGTGACGTCCATACCTAGCTGACCAAGCGCTACGATTGATGCGATGATTACCACTAGACCTTGGACAATGTTGCCAAGCGCTTCATAAAAGTCGACACCAATGCCATCCATAGCAACAGCAACGGTGCGTCCTAGGAAACGTCCAAGCATTACCCCAACAATCAATGTAATGAGCGCTGAAACAACACTCGGAATGTAATTAATTAGGCTGCGTAGCGTATCTACTAGAGCGGTAATCCCAAGGATTTCTAATGGGACAATCAGCAAGTTGATGAAGACGATCCAATATATGAGACGCTCAAGGATATCGCCACCACTCAGCTCAATGCCAGCACGCTGCATGTTGTCAGCAAGTCCTAAACGCTCTGGAAGCTGGTCAATACCGAAGCGTGTCCCGAGGCTTCGAACTACGCGGGCAATTACCTTAGATATAAAATGCGTGATAAGCAGAAAGATTGCAGCCCCTAACAGACGAGGGACAAATTCGATCAGGTCACTTATAAGGCTATTAATAGAAGACTGAATGGTTTGGACAATTTCCATGATTAGTTTTTCTCTTTGCGCTTGCGTCTGGACTTTAGGGCTTTCTGTTGCTCTCTATTTCGCGTAAAAATCGGTGATAGTAGCTTTAGAAAGACTTGAAAAAAACCTGCACCAGCAAGTGTTAGTGAACGATTTGCGAGCGTATCACGCGCGATTGTGCCGCGGATGCGCTCTTCAAGATTTTTGGCATCTAGTTCATCAAGATCAGGGATATCTTCCCCGAGCATACCTAAATCTGCCAGCATAGCTTCAAGCTCTGCATCAGTAATTTCGGTATCTTCAAAGTTTTCGTTTTCAGGTTCCAGAGGGGTGTCTTCGTATTGATTGTTCATTGCGCGCCTCCATTTTGTAACTTTACGTAAACCTCTTTTAAAGCGGCTCTAGCGCGTTGCACCCGCATTTTTGCTGCACTGACACTAATGTCTAGGGTCTCTGCAATCTCGTTATACGGTTTTTGATGAATATCTTTTAGGTAAATAATTTCACTGTCAGCAGATCGTAATTCAGATAGTGCTTTTTTGAGCATCATCATTCGTTCATTTTTCAACCAAATTGACTCGGGGCTATCTTTCTGAGGAAGCACTTCAGCTAAGTCGTCAATTGTTGTGGAGCTGTTGACAGGGCGGCGAGATCTGCGTCGCAGTTCATTTTGACTTGTGTTAATAGCAATACGATATAACCAAGTTTTGAAGCTAGCCTTCCCCTGAAATTGCGCCATACTGCGGTACGCCTTAACAAAAACTTCTTGGGTTAGGTCTTCTGCATCTTCTGAGTTATGAACAAAACGATAGCAGGCTCGCCAGATCATTTTTTGATGACGTGCAAAGAGTACGCGAAAAGGGCGATCATCACGCCCGCGACGTGCGATGGCTAGTTTGACTAACTCTTCGTCAGTGTGTTCAGTGAAATCTGTTTGCACAGTCATTCTGGAATAAAAAATGGTCGTGGCACGACCGCCACGACCATTTTACCGTTAAGTCTGTAGACCGTTATAACGATTGCAGCACACTGCAGCCGCTTACGTGGCTTAGTTCAATTGGTCGTCGAAACGTTCCAGTTGTTTCTTTGCCCAGTCACGACCGCCCAAACCGAATGCGATAGCGCCAGCGACAGCGAGTGCCATCACGATTGAGCTAAATGCTAAGTTGACGATGTCATCAGCCAAGCCCATGCGACCTAGTGCCATTGCGCCGAACAGAAGTAGAACTGCTGAACGTGCGATGGTTGCAATCATGCCTGCGTTCTTGCCAGCACCACTTTGAATGGTTGTTGCAGCCAAGTTAGCGAGCCAGAGACCCATTACCAAGATAACTGAACCAAACAAGATGTTGCCACCGAAGCTGATCAGGGTTGAAACGATTTCAGTTAGGCTGCCGAAGTTGAGCATGTCAACTGCTGCATTCACAGCGATCAACATCAAACCAACCATGGTGATGGTGCCAACCAATTGTGATGGGCTACGTTCGCCACGATAGTTCAAGCCGATTGCGCTTGGAACGCGGTCAAAACCAATGCTGGTCAATGCGCTAGCAACAATACTAGAGAGCAAGCGTCCAACGAAGTAAGCGATGTAAAGTAGCAAGCCTGCACCGAAGATGCTAGGGATTGCACCCAAGAAAGTGTCAAGCATTTGGCTAGCTGGTGCTGCAATTTCTTGCATTTCCATTGCGCCAAGTGATTGGACAATACCAGGGATCAGGATCAGAGCAAAGACAATTGAGCCTGCCAAGCTAGATACTGAAGGGTTTGACATGCCTACACGTTCGCTCAAGCGGTCTGCGCCAACTGCTGAAAGCAAGTTGCGGACAATGTTGCTTGCGACACGAGCAATCAGGTAGGTAACACCAAGGATCAACGCGCCGTTGATGATCTTAGGTACTGCATTGAAGAAACGACCAAGCATTTCTTTTACTGGATCAAGCACGCTTTGCAGACCCAAGTAGTCCAGCAAAATCATCAGGACAAAGAGCATTAGTACGTAATATACGAAGGTTCCAATGCCTTTTTCCAAATCCATGCCATCGCCACTGTCTGCACCCATTGCTGAAGCGACACGTTCATCTAGGCTTGTGCGACCAAGAAGGCGAGCGACCATATTGCCAACCCAGCGAGCGATCATGCGACCAATCAAGAAAATTGCAACGGCAATCAACAGATTGATAATCCAACTACCAAAGGTTGGAATTAAATTCGTAACTTGTTCCATTTATCTATATCTCCTCGAACATTGAGAATGTTTGAATTTGTAAGGTTTCACTAATCTAGACCCCACAATTTCCAAATCGTTACATTTGAATCTTAAAAAATTCAGATTGGTTGCAATATATTTTTCTTAATACCACGGTGCCTTGCAAAATCACCGACTGGATTTTACTTGTTGCTAAAGTAAGTGTAAATGCCTGCGTGGTAGAATTTTTTATCTATGAAAATACTGCTTATTCGTCACGGTGAAAATCAATATACAGCAACAGGGAAATTGGCTGGGCACCTACCTGTAGAGTTAAATGAAAAGGGTCACGCTCAGGCACAACGTGTTGCAGATTACCTAAAAGAGCAGAAATTCAAGGCGATTTATTCGAGTCCGTTGGTGCGAACCATGCAAACTGCAAAGCCGCTAGCGGAACAAAAAGGAATGGATGTAATTGCGTGTCCTGAACTTATTGAAATTCGCTTCGGTGATTGGGAAGATCAACATCTAAAAGACTTGCGTAAAAAGAAGTTATGGAAAGCTGTGCAAAGCTATCCATCCACAGTTGTTTTTCCGAATGGGGAATCGTTTAGAGCTGCACAGGCACGTGCTGTAGATAAAGTAGAAGCACTTGCTCGTGAATATTCTGGAAAGAAAGACACCATCGCCATTTTTGCCCACAGCGATATCATTAAGCTTGTTATGGCGCACTATCTTGGAACGCCGTTAGACCTTTTTCAGCGGATTGTTATTAGCACTGCCAGCATTTCTGTGCTGCATTTTATGAAAGGCGTGCCAATGGTCGGCGCAGTAAATCAAACCGTATGAGTGGAAATACAATCGAACTCAAGCCAATCACGCGGATCACGGCAAACTGTACAGGCAAGCCGGGTCAACGAACGTTTTATCTTCAGGCCCGACAAGATTTTCAGTTAGTAACCTTACTTGTTGAAAAGTTTCAGGTGCAACAACTGGCGACTGGGATTGCCCAGTTTGTACAGCAACTTCAAGAGCGTTACCCAGAGCTTGAACCAGCAACTAGTGACTATTACACGCCAAATATGCTGCTAGAGCCTCCTGTTGAGGCAATTTTCCGCGTTGGTCAAATTGGCCTTGGTTATGACGAAGACATGGATCTGATTGTCTTGGTCGCGCAAGAAAATGAAGATGATCCTGACAATTCACGCGTTGCGCGATTTTGGGGCACACGGTCTCAAATGCTTGCAATGGGTGCCTATGGCGCTTGGGTTGCGTCGCAAGGTCGTCCTATTTGTGGAAATTGTCTGAGTCCGATTGATGTTGATGGTCATTTCTGTCCGCAACGCAATGGCCACCGCCACTAAATTGTTAAATGTCTGAAGAAGACAACAACGTAGAGAAAAGCGTATCGATTACCCCAGATGAGATCCTGCAGATCTTGAATGAAGGCACGCTTGATTTAGAAGGATTGATGCCGTATGGCTCTAATTACACATTCCTTTGCTACGTCCACACCGATACTCATAAAATTCCGGCAATCTATAAGCCTGTTCGAGGCGAGCAACCTCTTTGGGATTTCCCATCAGGCACTTTGGCGTTTCGTGAAGTCTGCGCGTACCATCTAAGTGAAGCGCTTGGCTGGAACTTTGTGCCACCAACAATTTATCGGGATGGCCCTCATGGGCCGGGGTCGGTTCAGTTTTATATTCACAATGACCCCGAAGTGCATTATTTCACGTTGAGTGATGCTGAAAAAGACACGCTGCGTCCAGCAGCATTATTCGATTTCATTGCGAACAATGCCGACCGGAAGGGTGGTCATGTCATCAAGGCGGATGACGCTCGCTTTTGGCTCATTGACCATGGTTTGTGCTTTCATGCAGATTACAAGTTGCGATCTGTAATTTGGGAATTTGCTGAGCAAACAATCTCAGATGCTTTGTTGTCGTCCATTGTGGAGTTCCGCGCGGCATTAGACCAACCGACCTTACAAGCGATATTTGTTCCATTGCTGCAAGAAGATGAATTCAAGGCAATGCAGGAACGCACAGATTTCCTGATTGAAACAAAACAATATCCAGCACCTGGACCTGGGCGTCACTATCCTTGGCCGCCAGTCTAATCTTCCTCTTCTAATAATCACCCGCAATACTAAGCCTTAGGTCATCGCATATTAAGGTTTCCGCGGCTCCTCATCGTTATACTAATTGCATCCACACCCTGAATTCCAGTACCCTGTGAATTGGGATTTGGCCGATTACGCTGCCAATTTATAAGAAAAATGAAGAGCAAATAAGGAAATGTAAGATATATACATTTCAAATGCTCCGAAGCTACGTAAACATTTACAAGAAACATCACAGACATTGAAAGGTGAAACGATGAGCCAGAAAATCCGATCTTCAGAAATTACGTCAGAGCACGTCTACTTGAACCGCCGCCAATTTATGAAAACGGCCGGTATCCTCTCCTTAGGAGGGGTAGTTGCTGCAGCTTGTGGCACATCTCCGAGCGCAGAAGAAGCGGTCGCTGATGTTGCTGTTGCCGAAGGGGATGCAGGTGCAGCGGCAGATGCGATTGTTGATGAGTTAGGTCGTACTGCTAATACATTCGAAGAAATTACAAATTACAACAATTACTACGAATTTACGACAGATAAAGAAGATGTCGCTCAAATGGCGGCTAATTATGTGACCTCACCTTGGCAAGTTGAAGTGTCAGGGCATGTCAACAATCCAGGCGTCTATGGCTTGGAAGACTTGCTTACGCAATTTGATCAAGAAGAGCGTATTTATCGCTTGCGTTGTGTTGAAGCGTGGTCCATGGTAATCCCTTGGAGCGGTTTCCCATTGCGCAAGTTGCTTGAAAAAGCAGACCCAACCTCAAAGGCGAAATATGTGCGCTTTGAAACTGTGTTTGATCCAGACAATATGCCTGGCCTTAGCTCACCGTTTTATAACTGGCCATATCAAGAAGGATTGCGCATTGATGAAGCCATGCATGATCTAACACTGATGGCGACAGGGATTTATGGGAAGGAATTGTTGCCACAAAACGGTGCCCCAATTCGTTTGGTTGTGCCATGGAAATATGGGTTCAAAAGCATCAAATCAATTGTCAAGATCGAATTGACTGAAGAACAGCCTTCTACACTTTGGATGACAGCTGCACCGAATGAGTATGGGTTCTATGCAAATGTAAACCCAAACGTAGACCATCCACGTTGGTCACAAGGGTCAGAACGTCCAATTGGGCAATTCTCTCGAATTCCAACCTTGAACTTCAATGGTTATGAAGAAGAAGTTGCTGGTCTATACACTGGTATGGATCTGAGCGTCAACTTCTAGATAAATTGATTAGATAAGCGAGGCTTGCGATGACTCTTCCAAAAAATTGGCTCAACTGGTTAGTTCATATTGGAGCGCTCTATGTAGCGTTTCTCTTGTGGCAAGACTGGGATACGGTAAATCCAATTCAAGCAATGACGCTGACAACGGGGAATGCGGCATTGGTTTTCTTAGTCCTGTCCTTAGTCGTAACACCGTTGCAGTCCATGTTTCGGTTCCGAAAACTTCGGGTTGTATTAACACGAAAACCTTTAGGACTGTGGGGGTTTGCTTTTGTAACAGCGCACCTGTTGATTTTTATTGGTCTGGAGTATGGTCTGTTCTTAGGTAGTTCCCTCAGCGACTCGTTGAATTTCATCTGGCTGGATTTATCGAGTAAGCGCTATATTATTGTTGGGTTCCTAAGTTTCTTGTTGATGGTGCCACTAGCAATTACAAGCACAAAAGGGTGGCAGAAACGCTTGAAGAAAAATTGGAAGAAGCTTCATCAGCTCGCTTACATCGCTATACCGCTTGGTGTCGTACACTACTATTGGTTAGTCAAAGCAGATGTGACAAAACCATTATTGTGGGGTGCAGCAGTAGCACTTTTGTTGATTGCGCGTATCCCAAGCATCAAAAAGCAGTTGAATGTGCCGGTGAAATGGGCGCAAGCGCGCATGGCATAGTCTGACTATAAGCTAGCAAAGTAAAAGAGCGCAGAGAAATTTCTCTGCGCTCTTTTTTTCTTAACCACAGGTTTGGACCATTTGTTGCCAAAGCGCTTGGAATTGATCAGTCGGAAAGGCGACGGTACTGTCTCCTTCAGAGGCACTAGTGTAAGTCTGAATTGAAAACGGGATGTTAGCGGCGTCATCAAAGCTCCACGTAAATGTGTCTGCCTGTTTGATCACAGTGCCCGCATAGTCCGTTGGTTGACCATCTTGGTCATAGACAAGATTTAGCGTGTTTCCGTCAGCCAAAGTGCGATTGGCAAACCGTTGGTCACCGAGAAATAGCTCTACACCTTCAAAGGTCCAAATATACTTTCCATCGTCTGGCTCAGCATTTGTGGCACGGACTAACATGCCACCCTGCTCGCCAAACTGGCGTTCTACCGTAAGTACGTCAAGGTTAGGCACTAATCCGCGGACGTCTTCAAAAGGATCGCTCATATGCTGAACGCGCAGATCACCGTTAGGGGCACGAACTTCCCACATATCAAGGCCTGGATCAATAATGAGGGTGTGGCCCGGCTCATAAAGTTCAGGGAGCGTAAATTCTGCCGGAAGCGGAGCATTGTGGATTACCATCACGCGACGCACTCCACCAGGAAATGTTACTGGGGCTTTGAATGAAATTTCGCCGCCGCGCGTTTCCAAGACTTGCGCTTCTTCAGTTTGGCGCCACACAAGTTCATACATCACCATTTCCATAATGCCGTTTTCAACAGTGAGCGGGCTGAGGCAAGGGTAGGTGCGTGGCACAGCAGTGGGTGTCGTTACAATTTGGGCGGCTGCGGTTGGATCAATCCATTTGGTGCCAAATGGGGTGGGCAATTCAGCCAGAGTTTGCTCTTCTTCATCTGTTATGGCAACTTCAGTTGCTTCTGGACTAATGAAGGGAATGTTTTCCGGTAAATAAGGCTCAACCGCGCTGCAGCCAACGGTTACTATACTAAGCAAAACGATAATAAGACGATTGAATACTTTCATAGAGATATCCTGCAAATTTTACCGTTAGTCAGCGTAATGCCGATTAGAATCGCATAGTGCAAATTAGTTTTAGGCATGTAATCGTTATGATCGTTGTGTTGGCGTATAGCTGGCCACTAACGGATAAGTTGGTCACACTAGGTGAGCCGCAGCTTGTGCAAACGCAGAAGTCAAATGTTTGTTTTCATACCCGGCTGACAGATGAAGTCGAGACAGTCAAAATTCAACAAACGTTGTCTTTGGTGCGAGAGGCTGGCGCAACAGCTATTGTTGAGTATTTTCCTTGGGCTTATGTAGAAGGTGCGCAAGGTCAATTGAACTGGTATCACTCAGACCGAATTATTGACATTGCACATCAAAATGGCATTGAGGTGATTGCACGAATTGGCGTTGTGCCGACTTGGGCACGCTATGCCGCAACTGAAACAATTCCTGCTGACGGAAGTGATCGGACAGATACCTATCTACCCCCAGAGCGATATGCAGACTACGCAAATTACATAGAAGCATTCACTAGTCGTTACCAAGGCAAGATCAATTATGTCATTCTTTGGAATGAGCCTAACCTCGCACTAGAGTGGGGTTTTCGACAAGTGGATCCTGAAGAGCATGTAGAAATGCTGCGGATTGCTTATGCTGGGGCTAAGCGGGGGAATCCAGAAATTCAAGTCTTAGGTGGTGCTGTTGCGCCAACGCTGGAACCTGTTGGGTCGCCAAATGGGATGCATGATCTGACGTTCTTAGAGCGTATGTATATAGCAGGCTTTGCCGAAACTTATGACATCCTTTCTATTCATTCTTATGGCCTAGGCCAAGCGCATAACATCGCCCCAGATACAGCAGGTTTGAATTATCGACGTGCGGAGCTAGTGCGCGACCTAATGGTGCGCTATGGCGATGGGCATAAGCAAACGGCAATCACGGAGTCTGGTTGGAATGACTCTCCTTATTGGTTGCATGCTACTAATCCGGCAGACCGGATTGCGCAGACCATTGGGTCTTACCAATATGCGGCTGATCATTGGGCTTGGAATACATGGGTCTGTACCTGGGCTTTTCGCTATCCTCAGCGTTACTACAGCTATTTTGATCAGTATGCATTTGTCGCGCCTGACTTCGAGCCGCTCCCGATTTATAGCGCAGTGCAAAACTATACACAGCAACCATGATGAAGCAATCTGTTTTTGCGGTGTTAGCGATGTTGGCAGCAACGGCTGTTATTTTTGCAACATTTCCGGTTGAAGAAGATGCAATTTGGCTAGATATTCAAAACCGCCAAACGTTAGTGTTTGCCGTTGATGCAACGTTTCCGCCGTTTTCGGCTTTAGATGGCAATGGAAACTATGGCGGTTTTGATGTGGAGCTAGCCAGAGTGCTGGCTAAGGAGATGGGACTAACACCTCAATTTCGGCTTGTAAGCTTTGACAGTTTGCTAGGTGCAACTGTCGTTCGTCAAGCTGATGTCGCAATTTCAGCTATAGTCCTACAGCCTGCGCGTACAGAGGAGGTTTACTTTTCTACTCCGTATTTCAATGCTGGTACACGTCTGATTTCACCGCAGCAGCAGATTGAGCGACCAGTTGTTGACTGGTTGTTAGGAAAAACAATTGTTGTGGAGCTTGGGTCTCAAGGCGATGTCATTGTGCGACGCCTCGAAAAAGCGCAATTAGATGTCACAGTGCTCCGGGTTAGCAGTGTGATGGAGTTAGAAAAGACGTTAGCGACGGGGCAAGCAGAGGTTGGGCTAGCAGATGTCGTTGCTGCTTTTGAAATTATCAAGGCAAACCCAACATGGACATCTACGCATGCAGAAACTGTGCCATATGTGATGGCGAGTGCGAAGCAATCACCGTTGTTGCATCAAGAAATTGAAGTAGCGCTGACGCAGCTGGAAGAAAGTGGGGTGTTGCCAGATTTGCGCCAAAAATGGTTTGGTACTGAAGCTAGCGTGCTAAGTTTTGCGCCGTAGGTTACCAATCTTCCTCTGGTTGAAGAATAACGAAAGAGACCTGACCAGCAGCGAGACTCACCTCAGCCTTGACGGGTTGGCGATCAACCGTGGTTTCTACGGTGCAACTTCCGGCAGGCAAATCACTAATTACAAAGTTCTCAACGAGGACATCATCAGCAGGTGTGCCTTGATCCCAATATGTTCGCACGCGTCGTTGGAGCTTATCCCCACAGGTAATATACACATCATTTGCCGAGACAAAGCTGCCGTTTGTATCGATGACTCTGCCTGCAATTGCGCCATGACCACCAATTGGGTTGTACCAAAGCTCAGGATTGCGGACAGCCCAGTAGTTTTCAGGTGACCCTAGCCGAATTTCAAAATGCAGATGTGGGGCAGGTGCAACACCTGTACTGCCTACGCTACCAACAGCTTGCCCAAGCACAACTTGGCTCCCCGTTTCGACAAACACCTCATGCAAGTGGGCGTAGAGTGCGAACACAGGCTGACCACGCCAACTGTCGTTCATTTGTAGAACCACCAAGTTGCCGAAGAAGTCTGTGCGTGGGCCAAATTGAACCTCTAAATCGTTACCAGCAAAATATACGGTTGCATTGCCAATTGAAGACACTGCTTGACCCGTATTGCCTGCAATATCAACCCCGTGGTGAGGTGGCAAGACGCCACCAAATGTCATTCCAAAGCGATATTGTGAACTGGGTGCGGAGTTGCCATTTGTAATTGGGCGACCAAACCATAAGTGTTGGTCTAACGTCACACCCTCAGGCGGCTTGATGAGCGAACCCCGTGGCGCAGGCTCATAAATGGGAGTTGTTGTTGGCGTAAAGAACACATAAGCCGCGTCTACGACTTGGCGTTTACCAAAGACATCTAAATTACCTAATTGCGAGGCTTCACGTAACTCTTCTGGGCTCAACGTTGGCGTCGGGGACGGTGTATACGTTGGTGAAGGTGTCAATGTAGCTGTGGGCGAAGGCGTCAATGTGAACGTCGGCGTTGGTGTTGGTGTTTCCGTCGGGGTTGCGGTCGGTGTATTAGTGTATGTAGCAGTGAATGTGATTGCTGGTGTTGGGATAGCCGCAATGGGATCTGGTGTCGTTGTACTACAAGCTGTCAGCAACATAAAAGAGCTGACAGTAATAGTTGTAATACGGACTGAAAGACTAGAGAACTGCAAGAGTAACGACTAAGGTTGGGGGGCGGCAGCTGCAGGCAATGCAGGTGGAACGACATCGCGGAATTCAACCCAAGCAAGCTTGCCTTTTTCAACAACTACTTTTACTGTCCGGCTAGTAAAGTCAGTGCGAACACCGACTGAATATTCGCCTGGCGGTAAATCGGTCAGACCAAAGTTTTCACCATAGTCATCATCTGGATTGACAGGGCCATGGTAAGTGTCAACATAGCGTGTAATGCCATTGAAGTCGGCATTTTCCATGTTTTCACCGCGAATAATTATCTGCGCGCCACGAACGAGGTTGCCATCTTCATCTACAACGCGTCCGGCTAGCGCGCCCCAGCCTGGTGCAGGTTTGAGCCAGAGTTCTGGGTTACGGGTAGACCAATAGTCGTTGTAACCAACACGGACTTCGAAGTGTAGGTGAGGACCTCCTTGCGCAGCGCCAGATCCGCCAACAAGCCCAATGATTTCATTTGCATTGACACGATCACCTGTTTCTACGAGCGCTTCACTCATGTGACCGTACAACGTATATACGGGTTGATCTTTATAGGGAAAATCGTGTTTTAGAACGACCATGGTGCCATAGAAAAATAGCATCGGTCCGAATTGATCTTCCCAGTCAGGTCCGGCAAACACAACTTCGCCATCACCAACTGCTAAGATCGGAGTGCCCGTCGGATTTTCAAGATCAATTGCATAGTGCATTGGTAGCAATCCACCTTGCGTTTCTCCATAGCGATAATTTGGTGAAGCAAAATCTTGACTGTCTGCGCCAATTGGTCGCCCAAACATAAAGTGTGATTCTAGTGTGCCGCTAAACGGCGCATACGTTGCAACCGGTGTATCTGTTACACCCGGAACCTTGGTTGGGAAGGGCGTAAAGGTCGGTGTCGGTGTTGGTGTATTTGTAGGCGTAAACGTTGGCGTTGGTGTTGGCGTATTTGACGGTGTTAGGGTGAACGTTGGCGTCAAACTTGGTGTCAAGCTTGGCGTAAGCGTAAGCGTAAATGTGGGCGTAAGGCTTGGCGTCAGTGTTGGCCCAGTAGGTGTCAATGTTGGTGTCAGCGTTGGCGTGCTGCTAGGTGTAAAGGTTGGTGTAAATGTCGCGGTTGAGTAGACGACATTAGGTACCGGTAAAGGGTTTGTTGCTGTTGGCTCAAAAGATGCAATGATCTCTGTTGCAGTTTGACATGCAAGCAGCGTAAATGCTGCGCCACAACAAAACAGTGTAACAACCAAAGAACGGCGCAATCGGCGCGATTTTTCCGTTAAGGAATTGACAGTACTGGGCATAAATGAATGCAAAAATAAAGCCGACATATTTGTCGGCGGCGAGATTATACCAATCGGCTAGTATCGATGGGTTAGAAAATGGCAATAGTTTCTTGAGCGTCAGTTGGACGCGCTGTGCTAGCTTTGACCATTGTATTCAAAAAAATGTCTCAAATCAGATGATATTTGTGTTGAAACACGGAATGTAAACTGAAGGTAGTGTTTCAGGTAAAATTTGGTTAGAGTGTATGTCGTTTGTTAAGCACTCTTCTTTAATGAATAAATTCTCTCTTTTATTTGAACGCCGTAAGTTATTGGCAATTTTTACGCCAGTAATTGCGATGACACTAACGATGTTAGCTTGTGCGCGTGGTGTAGGGCCAGATGGAAATGTGGATCTGCGCGGACGCGTGACGCTTGTTGGCCCAACGGAAGTGGTGCAGCAAGAAGTGACGCCGCCCGCATCAGTAGAAATTATTGTTCCGCCAACAGTGGTCGTGACTGTAGAAGTCGTTGGGACGCCAACTCCCAATGCTATTGATGCGGAAGAAGCTGCTGCTAGCGTCCCAGACCAACCTTATTTCATTCAAAGTGGTGACACTTACGCCTTAATTGCAGAACGGTTTGCCATTCCGGTAGATGTATTGCTTTCCTACAACGATCTAGATCCAGATGGCGTATTGTACGCGGGCGATATGTTGCTTATTCCTAATGATGTTTTACCAAGCGGTCCAACATTTAAGTTGATCCCAGACTCTGAGCTAGTCTATGGGCCGGCTGCTGTGAGCTTTGATATTGACCGCTCAGTAAGCGGCTATGCGGGCTATCTGGCTTCATTCACCGAAGTTGATCAAGGAACCGGAGAAGTTCGCACCGGCAGCGAGATTGTGTCGCTTGTCGCTCGGCGTTACTCAGTTAATCCGCGTTTGCTGCTAGCTTTGCTCGAATACCAGTCTGGTTGGCTTACTAATCCATCTCCAGCCGAAGAAACACTGACTTATCCGATGGGACAAGTAGAAGGTGGTCGCGAAGGATTATTACGGCAGCTATCAAACACTGCGAATGAGCTTAATGCTGGGTTCTATGCCCATTACTATGACAACGCGGTCACAATCAATGTTGCGAATGGTCCTATCTTGACGGTTGCTGATGGGGTCAATGCCGGGACGGTCGCAGTGCAACGTTATCTTGGGTTATATTATGAAGAGGGCGCTTGGCAGCAATCTGTGAGCCCTGAAGGCATTTACACGACATTTTCTCAGCTCTTTGGTAATCCATTTTCATATACAGTGGATCCTTTAGTCCCTGAAGGTCTTGGCTCACCTGCGCTGACCTTGCCGTGGACAGTCGGGGAGACTTGGTTTTTCACTGGCGGACCACATGGTGGGTGGGACAGCGGCAGTGCATGGGCGTCAGTCGATTTTGCACCACCGTCTCAAGTCGGTTGCGGGGCTGCGCCAGAATGGGTTATTGCCTCAGCTGATGGTATTGTCGTGCGCTCTGAGGACGGGGCGGTAATGCAGGACTTAGATCGGGATGGAAATGAACAAACCGGTTGGGTCGTGTTTTATATGCACATTGATGCCGAAGGGCGAGTGCCAGTTGGCACTGAGCTTAAGCGCGGTGATCGGGTCGGCCATCCGTCTTGCGAGGGTGGTTTCTCAAGCGGCACGCACTTGCACTTTGCACGTAAATACAATGGGGTCTGGATCAGTGCAGACGATCCAAGACTGCCATTTAACTTAGATGGGTATCAACTTTCATCCACGGGTAACGAATATGATGGTTACTTACAGCGCGGCGATCAGTCTGTTGAGGCTTGGAATGGCCGTGGCGAAATTAATGCCGTTATCCGCAACTAATTCATGAGTTCTCAGTCTTCAGTTCTTGCCACAATATATGCTCGGTTGCCTGATGACCGTGTGTTGGTCTATGACCTCTACTCCACGCCTGTCACCATTGGGCGGGGCATTGACGCAGAAATTGCGTTGCCGCACGCCTCTGTGGCAACCCGCCATGCATTGCTTGCACAACCGGCTAAGAGTTTGGCAATTGAAGACTTAGGCTCAACGCTAGGGACAGAGCTCAACGCTGTTCGCCTAGAAAAGGGCGAGTTATATGAGGTGTTGACCGGTGCAACTGTCAAAATAGGTGACGTGTATTTGTCTATTGTCGGGGCTGGCGAGCAGCATCCACAATGGGTGCAAATGGCAGAGCTTAAGTCAAATACAAGTACGCCACTTTCAGGATCACCAACGCATCTTGTAGCAGAAGGCATTGTCAAGCATGAACCGCTAGAGCAGACTGCAGAGCAAGTACGCGCTGTTGTAGATACTGACATTTTAGAAACAGAAGCTGTTGACCCTGAGCCAGAGATTGAAAAACGTCAGGTGATTCAGGCTGTTGATACTGCACAAATATCTGAGCAACCAGATGATCCATTTTTTGAAGTTGATCCAACAGCAGACTTATCTAGTGATGATTTCGGATTAGACGACCCAGATTTTTCTGAGTTAGCAATTGCGATTGATCCACTTGAAAGTAGTGATCAATTCACAGTCATCGTTACAAACACAAGTGATCAGCCACTGACTGTAGAAATCAATGTCGCAGATCAACATGGAAAGCTCGCTTACAACTGTGATCCGAATTTGTTTGACTTAGATGCCGGCCAAAGCGCAAGTGCAACGCTGGATGTCAACTTGCTTGAACGGTCACGTCGTCGCCGCTATCCATTCCGTGTTTTAGCGCTGGTAGATGACCTGCCATTAGCAGAGACTACTGCTGCGTATATCCGCAAGCCGCTATCTCCAGGCTGTTTAGCAGGTATTCTGGCTGGGTTAGCAGCGTTACTCTTAGCTGCATTTGGGGCAACAGCAGCTGCGGTTTGTCCAACAATATTAGATAACAACTGTCCGGTTGATGTGCCTGTAAACCGATTAAGCTTACTTGTTGCAACGCCCATCACACCAGAACCAACGTTGCCGCCGCCAACTCAACTGCCTACTTCGGTGCCTATTACACCGGTGCCAACTTTCACTAATACACCAGAGCCAGAACCAACACCAACGTTGGGCGCGACGTTAGCGCCAACCGCAACTCCAACGCCTACACCCGGTGAGCGCCGAAGTTTCTTCACGTATAAGGTCGTGGAAGACGATATTGTCTCGTTGTTTAGTCAAGTAGATGGTGGAGAGCCTGTGCCGTTGGTAACGGGCGTTTCAGAGGCACAAGTGCTGAGTGCAACTGCAGAAGAAGGGGGTAAGTATGCTCTCAAAGTTGCAGAGTTTGGCACAGAGACACTCTGGATTGTTGGTGTCAATGGTGAAGTGTTAGCACGTGACATCCAAGACGAGTGGGACATACTATTAGATGCGCAGTGGTCACCAGATGGACAGTGGCTTACAGTGACCGCATCGTCTGAAGCAGACGAACGTTTCTTTGTAACTTACGATGGCACATCTGGTGCTGTCATCAGTGTACCTGCGTTGGTTGCAGAGTTTCCAACGCTTACGCCTGAACCGGCAGCAACCGCAGACTTAGACGCTGAAGCAACAGAGACTTCTGATGAAGACGCTGAGGTCGAAGCAACGCCTGAGGTAACGGAACAACCTGCAACAACAGATGATGAAGCCGAAGAGGAAGAAGGGTAATGCTAAAACGCGCACTTCTAATTGTGTTTAGTACAGTCCTTGCTGCTTGCGGTGGGGTTGGAGTCAGCTCGTATAGCGCTACAAGCGACTTAGTAACGATTGTGGACTTTGATGGTCTGTACGCTGTTTCTCAAGATGGCGAGTCTGAAATCTATCTTTCAGACGATGTCAATCCACATTACAGTTCGCTGGTTATTGATAATCAGGTGGTATTTGTAGACTCTGATGGTCAACTGTTGGCGGTTGCGCCAACCGGTGGTGACACTGCTCTCATTCGTGAAGAGCGCTTGTCTCCCGATAGCGGATTTATCTTTGCTTTGCCGTCAAATGAGGTGCTTATTCTCGATGAACGTGTACTGGGCGGAACCCGTTATGCGCAAGTAATCGATCCTGCAACAGGCCAGATTGTTAATCAAATTGAAGGGATTGCTGGTGTTTTCATTACGGATGCTGCGGTAGTAGCGCGTCCAAATGAAGAAGGCTGGTATACACCACCATTAGCAGACGGGCAACTCAAGCTTATTTTCCAAGCGGAAGATGATCCAGACTTGCTCTTCCTTTACAGCGCGGACACCACAGGCTTTGAATTTGTAGATGTCTTGCCGCGTGAACTCAGTGAAGATGATCAGGCGTTATTGGCGTTGCGTAATCTCACAAATTTGCGAAGTGGGGTGCTTACGCCTGACGGTCGTTATCTTGTGTTGCACACTGAAACGGAAACAGCGCCAATTACACATGGGCTTTGGCTCATCCCGTTAGGGTCAGATGCTCCAGCGCGTAACCTTTACACTGGCCTTGGGACACCACCAGATTTTGCAGTATCGCCACTGGACAATCAGATTGCATATCGATCTAGCGCTGGTGTGCTGGAAGTGCTAGACATTGAAACTGGCACGGTTACACAGTTACCTGCTGGTGCAGAAGCACCAGATTGGCGTTAATCCACAAGCATCAATTCTCCTCAAATCTACGCCTTTGCTACGATTGTGTATATTTTCACAATTGGTCTTGAATCGTTCCCCAAACTGACGGTCTGAGTGCTAGAATCAACGCATGGCTCATTTATCTGGAACTGAACGCGCTCAATATGTTCAAGGGATGTTTGCTCGCATCGCTGGACGCTATGACCTAATGAACCGCCTGATGACGTTTGGACAAGACGTCGGCTGGCGCAACATCGTGTTGGATAAAGCTCAGCTCAAGCCGGGGGATTCGTATCTAGACCTTGGTACAGGCACTGGTGATCTTGCATTTGCCGCAAACGAACGGGCGCCGCTTGAAATGTGTGTTGGCGGTGACTTCACCGTAGAAATGATGTTTGTGGGACAAGAGCGCCCAAAAGGAAAAGAAATCGCCTGGTCCGGTACCGATGCCTTGAATTTGCCATTTCCAGAAGACAACTTTGATGTTGTCACCTCTGGGTTCCTCATGCGCAACGTGATTGATGTCCAACGGGCCTTTGAAGAACAATATCGCGTTCTAAAAGATGGTGGTCGCATTGTGGTGTTAGACACAACACCACCTGCCGATAATTTCCTCAAGCCATTTATCAACTTCCATATGCACACCGTTATCCCGACGATCGGGAAAGTGCTGACTGGGGCAGGTGACGCCTACAACTATTTGCCAGATTCAACGCAAGGGTTTTTGAAAGCTGAGCAGCTTGCTATTCGTATGCGTGAAGTTGGCTTCCGTGATGTTGGTTTCAAACGGCTCAATTTTGGCACTATTGCGATCCACTGGGGCGTAAAATAAGCAGCGTTCAATAGTCAATTTCCAATTGTGAATGTCATTTAGGACATTGACAATTGATCATTAGCTGTTGAAAATTGACTGTTGATTATGCATTCCGATAAAGCCGCTCTTCGGGGCGAACCCTCTTATGTTTGGCGCGACGGACAACGTCGCCGCCTGAAAATGATTCTAGACTCTGCGCCAAATTTAGCAGGCAAACGCGTGCTTGTTGATGGCTGTGGTGTCGGTGGTTACGTTCATCGACTACAAGAGCACTGCTTAGCAGTTCACGGCCTCGATATTGAATTTGATCGGCTTGTAAATCCCGTTGCACCGTTGCCAGACCTCACTAATGGGGTTGGCGAATATCTTCCTTATCCTGACAACACATTCTCACTCGTACTCTCGCACGAAGTGTTAGAGCACGTGCAAGATGACCGTTTAGCGGCTAAAGAAATTGCGCGCGTCTTGAAGCCAGGTGGCAGGGCGGTGGTGTTTGTGCCCAATCGTGGTTATCCATTTGAAACACATGGCATCTACTGGCGTGGCGATTACAAATTTGGCAACAAACCGTTTGTGAATTACCTACCAATGCCCATGCGCAATCAGCTTGCGCCACATGTCAAAGTTTATTCCAAGCGCGACTTACAACGCTTGTTTTCCCATCTCTCATTGAAATTGGTATCACATCAAGCCATTTATGGTGGCTATGACAACATTATTGCCCGGATGGGCGCCAACGGGAAACGCATCCGTGATGCCCTCTATAAACTCGAAGGAACCCCGCTGCAATGGCTGGGGCTATCTCACTTTGCTGTTTGGGAGAAAGTGTAGGCAGTTTGACAAAGAAGCCAACATCTTTTCTCGCTGCTGTCCGTCAAGTCCGTCATTTTCCTCGTAATGTAAAGCTACTCTTTGCTAGCGCTGCGTTTTCTGGCCTGTCTTTTGGCGTATTTCAGTTCCTCTTCAATTTTTATATTCTGAGCTTGCCGCGCGGGTACGATGAGCAATTCATTGGGACTCTGCAGACAGTTTCATCACTCGGTGCGATTTTGGTGGCATTACCAATCGCCTGGCTTGTGGACCGCTGGTCGCCCCGAAAAGCCCTAATTACGGGCGCCGCCCTTAGCGTAAGTTCTGTTGCCGGCGTGTTGATGTTTGAGTCTGCCGCAATGCTGATCTTCTTCCGCATGCTAGGCGGGATGTCGATCGCGTCACAGAATGTTGCGCGGGCACCATTTCTCATGCGCAACACCTCAGATGCAGACCGGCAGTGGGTGTTTAGCTTCAGCTTCGGCCTCATGACAATTGCTGGGTTTGTTGGGAATTTGCTAGGCGGCCAAGCCCCAACGTGGATTTCACATCTGATTGAGGCTGGTCCTACAGACACCATTTCGTATCGATTAGCGATGGCTTTGATGGCGCTCTTATTGTCATTTGGTCTGCTGCCACTATTTGCGATGCGCGAATCTCCGCGTAAGACGGTCAGCAAGCCTGCACGCATTATTGATTTGCTGCGCGAGCATGGTACTACGTTACTGCGTTTGCTGACACCACCGCTTATTATTGGACTTGGTGCTGGCGCGATGATGCCATTTATGAATATTTATTTTCGTAATGTGTATGAAAAGCCAGATCCACCAATTGCGATTTTATTTGCCATTGGTGCAGTTGGAATGGCAATTGGACAGTTCTTTGGCCCGCCGCTGGTAGAGCGGCTGGGCAAAATTAAGTCTGTGTTGGTGTCGCAATATGCCTCCGTGCCGTTCTTGATTTTGTTAGGGTCTGGGGCGTATTTAGTGCCTAGTGGCATGGTGACACCTGAAGTGTTCTTTTTCGTTGCAGCATTTGCTTACATTATGCGGCTCGCACTGATGAACCTTGCCAATCCAATTTATCAGACGTTTATGCTGGAAACCGTCAACGAAGATGCGCAAGCGCTCACCATGAGCCTTAGTGCCATCTCTTTTCAGTTTGGCTGGTTTCTAATGCCGCAAATCAGCGGGTGGATACAAGTGCGTTTTGCACCGTATGGCTTTGTCTATGTCTTTGCAATTGTTGTATTGCTCTACTTATTAGGCACGACCATGCAATGGATATTATTTGGCCGCGAGTAAAGTCCTCTAAAATAGAAGCATGCGCAATCCAATTGCCTTGATTACTATTCGACGCAAACGTCGGGCGCGCCAACAGGCGAAGGGAAGCTCAGTTTGGGGCTTTGCAGGCCTTGGTGTTTCTGGCATTATGATCGCTGCCATCGCGGCGATTGTATTGGTCTTAGGTGGCGTTGCGTCTGTGCTGACCCAAGTCTACGCGTCTTACCTAACGGAGTTGCCAACTCCGCGTGAAATTGAAGCTGCCTTCAATACTTCAAACGGCGCATTCTTCCAGACGACAAAAATCTATGATCGTACCGGGCAGCATTTGCTTTATGAGGTTATTGATCCGCGCGCTGGTGATCGACAGTGGTTAGAAGTCAACGCTATCCCGCAAGAATTTATCACCGCAACTATCTCTATTGAAGATAAAACCTTCTATGAAAACCCTGGCTATGACCTAGAAGGGATTGGCCGTGCATTTGTCAGCAATTTACAAGGTGGCCCCATTCAAGGGGGGAGCACCATCACCCAGCAGCTCATCAAAAATGTGGTGATTTCACCGAATGAAGTTGCTGCAATTAGCTATGAACGGAAGTTGCGCGAAGTGTTGCTGGCAAATGAAGTCACGACACGCTATAGCAAAGATCAAATTCTTGAGCTGTATCTCAACACAAACTTCTATGGCAATTTGGCGTATGGCATTGATGCTGCCGCCCGCGTTTATTTTGATAAATCTGCCACAGAGCTAGATTTGGCTGAAAGTACATTACTGGCCGCAATTCCGCAATTCCCCGCGCTCAATCCGTTGGATGCTCCTGAAGAGGCTCTCAAGCGCCAAGCAGTTGTCTTAGATGCAATGCAGCAGCAAGGCTATCTCACCTCCGAACAAGTCGATGCCATCAAAGCCACTGATGTTTTAAGCCGTCTCAAACCCGCTAAAGAGCGCTTCAATATTGTGGCGCCGCACTTTAGCTTTTACGTGTTGCAAAATCTCTTAGATCAGCTTGATCCACAGTTGGTCTATCGCGGTGGTCTGCGCGTGTTTACAACGCTTGATTACGACTTGCAAAGCCAAGTTGAATGTGTGGCCCGCACGCACATCAATCACCTGAGTGGTGGTGACCCTAATGTTGTGGTGGACACAGAAGAGGGCGATCCGTGTGTGGCTGCTAATTTCTTGCCACCATTGCGCGCGGCTGACGTTGGTGTGGATCACAATGTGTCGAATGTGTCTGTGGCGGTGTATGACCACACCAGCGGACAAGTGTTAGCCATGCTCGGGTCACGTGATTATTGGGACGAAAGCATCGATGGCAGTTTCAATGTTGCCGCTGATGGTTTGCGCCAACCGGGGTCTTCCTTCAAGCCGTTTGCTTACGTAACTGCCTTTTCTCAAGGGTATACCCCAGCAACCATGGTTTTAGACGTCCGCAAGGGCTTTGATGCGGGGATCAATGAACCGTACGTACCTGAAAACTATGATCGCCGTTTCCATGGCCCAGTTAGCCTGCGTCAGGCGTTAGCGCGGTCATACAACGTGCCTGCGGTTGAAGTCACGAGTTGGGTTGGTGTGGAAAATGTCATCCGGACAGCGCATCAAATGGGCATCAATAACCTGACGGATGATTCCAGTCAGTATGGCTTGGCACTCAGCCTTGGGGGTGGCGAAGTGACATTGTTAGATATGGCTGTTGCTTACGGAGTGATGTCCAATGGTGGCACCATGGTGGGTCAGCCAATTGACCCTAGTGAAGTACGCCGTGGGTTCCGCGCGTTAGATCCAATTTCTATTCTGCGCATTGAAGATTCGGTGGGGCAAACCTTACAAGCGTGCGGCTTGACTGGCAATCAGGCCTGCGATTTCACAGTGCCAAGTGCGCAACAGGTGCTTAGCCCAGAGCTTAGCTACTTAATCACCGACGTGCTCTCGGACAATGAATCACGCATTGCTGCATTTGGTAGTCCAAATCCGCTTGAGGTGGGACGTCCAGCAGCCGCTAAGACGGGCACCACCAATAATCTTGTAGATAACTGGACCATGGGCTACACGCCGCAATTGACGGTTGGTGTTTGGGTGGGGAATACCGACTCCACGCCAATGGAAGACATTTCAGGTGTTACCGGTGCTGGCCCGATTTGGAATGCGGTGATGCAGTATGCCACGCAAGACTTGCCGCCAATTGGCTGGGAGCAACCAGCAGGCATTACCCAATTGCAAGTGTGTTATCCATCTGGATTATTGCCATCGCGCGAATGTCAACAGTATAAGAATGATATCTTCGTGCAGGGCACAGAGCCATCGCGGCCTGACAATATTTGGCGTACGTATCAAATCAATCGAGAGACAGGCAAGCTGGCAACGATTTATACTGCCCCTGAATTGATTGAAGAAAAAACGTTTCAGGTCTTGCCAGATGAAGCCAACGATTGGTTGTTAGCCGCTGGCATTGCGCAACCGCCAACAGAGTACGACACGCTCGGTCCACAATTTGATGGCAGCCAAAATGTCGTCGTCAGTTACCCGCTACCGTTTGATTATGTGCGCGGTGTGTTTGACGTCACTGGCATCGCCAAGTCAGACGGCTTCTCTTTTGCAAAGGTGCAATTTGGTGCTGGGCTAAATCCAACAGAGTGGACGCAAATTGGTCCCGACAAGACTGAGCCTTTGGAAGAAGAAGGTCGCTTGGAAACCTTCAATACGGTTGGGTTTGAAGGCCTGTACACCTTACAAGTGCTAGTGGTGCGTGAAGATCAGCTATTTGAGCAAGTCAATGTGCCAATTACGATTGATAACACGGCGCCAACAGTTGAGCTAGTCGCGCCGCTCAATGGTGACACCATTTCACTCGATGATGAATCGCTCGTGGTGCAACCCAATGCTGCGGATAATCTTGCGCTTGAAAGCGTGAATTTATATGTCAATGGGGGGCTGGTTGAGACCACCAGCGTCGCACCATTCACGATGCGTTGGAAACTGCCAAGTGTTGGGAATTATGCGCTGTATGTTGAAGCCCAAGACGCGGCCGGGAATGTAGCGCGTAGTGCGACAGTAACGGTTGCTGTTGAAGAATAATGACGGGCGCCACTCCACAGAGCGTTACCACAACAAAAAACGGGCTCAGAATTTCTGAACCCGTTTTTTATTTCAATTTTTACGCACTGTGGTGTGGCGCAGTTTATTCAACCCAAATATCAGCGGCTAATTCAGCGCCAACAACTTGCTCGTCTCGCCCGTTGATTTTTACCCGAATTGGACCGTTGAAAGGTGCCCGATTGACCACTTCAATCTTTTGACCTGGAATCATTTGGATTTCAGCGAGGTACATCAACTTGTCACGGGAGTGGCTTTTGATGCGGCTAATTTGTCCTTTTGTGCCAATTTCGACTTTTGCCATCGGCGCGTCTTTTAGCACTTCGATGGTGCCATCTTTCGCAGGGATTGGTTCGCCATGGGGACAGCGGGTTGGGTAGCCGCAGAGCATATCCATGCGATCTTCAACTTCTGCCGAAAGATCTTCAAAGTCATGCGCATACTGGTGGGCTTCGTGCCAACCAAAGTTCATCACATCTACTAAGAAACGCTCGACTAGACGGTGGCTGCGAATTTCACGCAGTGCTTCACGCACACCTTTGTCTGTTAGCGTAACGCCTTTGTATGGCTCGCGACCACAGTAGCCATCACAGACCAGTCTGCGGATCATTTTTACGGCGGCAGGTGGGGAAACGTGTAAACGTTCAGCCAATAGATTGGTTGGCACTTTTCCACCGTTTTCGTCGTGAATACGATAGATTTCCGCCAAATATTCGCGTTGCGGTTGTGTCAACGGCGGTTCTAGACCTGGAACAACTGGCTGATTGTGAAGATGTGAATAATACGTTTCCATATTTTACCTAGGCTAATTTTAGCAGTTTTGAAGGTGAAATGTACATAAAAGATATATTTTTTATGCATCAATTCCAGCACTCATAAATCGGGTACACTGGAAATCTATGCAAACCTCAATTTCTCGAAAGTCTGTCTTATTTATCCCGATCTTTGCCTTGGCATTAATGGCTTGTAACCTCTTAAGCTTAGCGCTTGAAGATG
>JAHDBS010000347.1 GCA_020630225.1 Anaerolineales bacterium
ATGCGAATACTAGTTGTTGATGATGAAGCCGAAATTGTACGGCTGGTAAAAGGCTATTTAGAGCAAGCGGGTTACACCGTGCTGACTGCTTACAACGGCGAAACGGCAATCCAAACGCTGCGTCGTGAGCAGCCAGACTTACTGGTTTTAGACCTGATGTTGCCAGACCGCGATGGCTGGGATGTGACGCGGGCGTTGCGTGCTGACCCACTGTTTGCGCAGTTGCCCATCATTATGCTTACCGCTCGGGCTGAAGATGCTGACAAAATCATTGGGTTAGAGCTTGGGGCAGATGATTACATGACCAAGCCGTTCAATCCACGTGAGGTTGTGGCGCGGGTGCGGGCGTTGCAGCGCCGCATCAGCTTTGAGCAAAAGCCAACGACTTCCGTGTTACGCAGCGGCACCTTGTCCTTAGACTTGAATCAGCATCAGTTTACGCTGGATGGCAACGTTATTGAATTGACGCCGACTGAGTTCAAACTGCTGGAAACGCTTATGCGGAATCCTGGGTACACCTATAGTCGAGAAGAGCTGCTAGAAAAAGCCTTAGGCTACAGCTATGAAGGTCTTGGCCGCACGCTGGATACCCATATCCGAAATTTGCGCCGGAAGGTTGAACCAGACACCACAGACCCTACTTATATCCAAACCGTTTATGGCATTGGGTATCGGTTTCGACGCGAGAGTTAGGCATGAACCGCCTCTGGATTCGGATTACGCTTCTTTTTACAGTCGTCCTGATGACTGCCATCACCATCCCGATTGTGTTGGTGGCGCTTTTCGGCTCTTTTGATGGTCCGCACAGCTTTGACGACAATGACCACCGTCATTATGAAGAGTATGTTGAAGAAAAAGATCCGTTAGTCGTGGATGAACAGTCTGCGGACGGTCGGCCTCAGCGTGGCCCTCGCAGCATTCGTAATGCGTGGAGCATTATCCCTTCCATTGTGTTGCGTCTGGCGTTTGGGATTGCCATCTTGGGGGCATTGGCCGGTGGGATTGCATCGTTCCTAATTTCGCGCCCGTTTAGCAAAATGGCCGAAGCTGCTAATAACATTGGGAGCGGTGACTTTGATCAACGCGTCGAGATTAAGGGGCCGCGTGAGATTACCGCACTAGCAACCGCGTTCAACGGCATGGTGTCAGATCTGCAGGAAGCCGAAACGCTCCGTAGCAATCTAATTGCCGATGTGTCGCATGAACTGCGCACGCCGCTCACCATATTAGAAGGAAATCTTCGTGCCGTGCTCGATGGTGTCTACACCCTCGATGAAACTGAAGTTGCAAATTTGTATGGGCAAACGCGGGTGCTGACACGTCTTGTCGAAGACTTGCACTTACTTAGTCGCGCCGAGGCGCAGCAGCTGTCCCTGAATTTAGGACCACTTTCGATTGCGGATATTTTGACTGAGACCCACGCCAACTTTGAACCGTTGGCCGCAGACAGCGACGTGGCGATCAAACTTTCCTTGCCAGTAAAGCTTGCTGATGTGTATGCCGATCGGCAGCGGATTCATCAGATTTTGGGGAATTTAGTCAGCAATGCGCTTCGGCACACGCCTGCTGGTGGCAGTATCACGCTCGCCGCACAAGCGCTTGAAGGTCAGATTGAAATCCGTATTATCGACACAGGCTCAGGTATTGAGCCAGAGCACCTGCCGCATTTGTTTGATCGTTTCTATCGTACAGACAAGTCACGGTCGCGTGAAACCGGCGGCAGTGGCCTTGGGCTGGCCATCGTAAAAGCTATGCTTGAAGCCCAAAACGGCACAATTCGAGCCCACTCTGACGGGCAAGGCACAGGCACCACTATATGCCTGACGCTGCCAACTGCTTAACTAGTAAACCAAACTCCAACAATACCTAAATAATAGAACTAAACCGAGTCATGATACAGTAATTGTAATGTTCTGTCGGCGATAGTCCCGCACTATCGTTAAGTGTTTATAACGAACTTATTACACGCGACCTACAGACAGAATGCGCCTGCTAGTGCTAGATTCAAGCATCGCAGTAGGTGTAAGGAGACAACCACGATGATGACATGGGGAATTGCATTTTTGGTCGGAGCTGTATTAGCTTGGGTCTTTGCGATGATCTTGGCTGATCATAAAATTTCCTCACTTGAGGCAAAGGTTGAAAAACTCCTGCAAGATCGCACTTATTTACGCGAAGCCCTTGCCAAAAGCCGCCAACAAGCTAAGCAACTGCTGGACCGCTACCGTGCGTTAGAAGCAGAACATACCAACCACGTTACGACTAATCGTGAAAATATGCTCTCGCTACACTGGGAAGTGGTGAAAGCATTTGAGGCATCTAAAGGATTGGAAGATCGGCTAGAGCAAGTTGAGGCTGAAAAGCTGATGTTTGCGCAGCAACTTGCCAAAGAACTTTCCAATGTCCGCACGGCGCCGCCACAGCTCATTGTAAGAGAAGACCCGCATACCAATGCTAAGCTCGAAGCAACCTTGGCCCGCTTGGAAGCCGCAACTGAAAAGATTGAAACGCTGAAAGCAGAGCGAGAGTTACTCGTTGAGCATTCACGCTATGAAATTGGCCTGTTACAAGAAAATGTGATGCACACCAATGAACGTCTCAGCGCCCTCATTGTTGAAAATCAGGATTTGGCCAGTCGCGTTGAGCAATTGCAAACCCGCGTGAATACGGACCGCTCTAAAATGCAACGCATGCGCGCCCAACTACTGGACTTACGCACTGAAAACAGTACGCTGCAAGCCAGTCTCATTGCACGCCATAACATCAACAGCACGCCATTAGACGGCCTTGCAGATGTAGTCCCACCCTTGTAATTCGCGAGTAAGAGAACACAATTTGCTGATAATGACGACGCCTTTTACAGGCGTCGTTTTTGTTTTCTGCATTTTCGGCTAGAGTCCCGCTCATGCAAAAAACCACCGCGTTACCGCGAACACTTCCCACAGCCGCCTTAGTTGTTGCCACCTCTCACTTCTTACTAGAGCTGGGCAGCAACATCTTGCCTGCGATTTATCCGTATTTACAAGCTGAGCTTGACCTAAGCTTTGAACAGATCGGACGGATCGCTCTATTTGGCACTATTGCTGGCTCCTTGACACAACCGATCTTTGGTTGGTTGTCTGACCGTTACAGCTCGCGTCGAATGACGTTATATAGCGTGATTTTTTTATGGCTTGTGATGAGCCTAGTTGGCATCAGCCCGACTTACATCTTAGTAATTCTCTGCATTGTCTTGGCGCGCTTAGGGTCAGCTGCGTTTCATCCGCCAGCCGCGGCGCTTGTTCGTGAAACCAACACCCGTGCGAGTGGGTTAGCCATGTCACTTTTTTCCGTCTCCGGCAATTGGGGCGCGGCAACTGCACCTGTGTTTATTGCTGTCTTTCTAGGGTACTTTGGCTTACGCAGCACGCTGACGTTGTTCCCCCTTGGCATTTTGCTGGGCATCTTACTCATTGCATTATTTCGATTGTTGCCACCAGAGCAGGCGCGGCAACTGCCACAAAAAGGCGAGCGAACAACTGGCTCATGGGTAGCCCTTGGGCTAATTGTTGTCGCTGTTGGCTCACGCTCTTGGGTGCAAGGCGGCTTGTCGAGCTACATTCCTCTTTGGCTTATTGAACGTGGGATGACAGAAACAGCCGCTGCTGCGCAGCTGTCCGTTATTCTCTTTTCAATGGGCATTGGGAGTCTCATTGGCGGGCCATTGTCTGACTGGCTGGGGCGCGTAACCATGATGCTCGTCAGCCTGAGCATGCTTATTTTGACCCAGTGGCTATTTTTGAATACGGCTGGCACCATGCAAAGCATTGCCAGCGTGCTGCTTGGCATTAGCGTAGGGATTAGCTTTCCAATCACCTTGTTACTTGCGCAAGACGCATGGCCTAAAGCGATTGGGCTAGCCTCTGCGCTCATTATGGGGATTGGCTGGGTGCCTTACGGTTTAGGCGCCTGGGTCGTTGGGCAAGTGGCCGATGCCAACGGACTGACATTTGCAATGAACACCTTACCTTGGGTGCCCATTATTGGACTGGTTGCAATTTTGGTATGGCAGCGGGTGGTCACAGTAGAGGGGTAAGGGGCATAGCCCGTGCGGGTTACACCCCTTGCCAGTCGCTATGAGGTGATTACTGTCAGGTTTTATGCTAAACTAGGATCATGAACGGTATGATGCAAATGCCAAACGCCATAAATCAGAGGTGATCCAGAGACGATCGACCGCGCGTTTTGGTGCGCATTTGCACTAAATTGAACTACAGCCACTGTCTCAGACAGTGGTTTTTTTTTACATCAAATACGAACTATGTCTGAAAACATTCTAGTCTCAGTTGCTTGGCCCTATGCCAACGCTGAAATCCATGTTGGGAATATCACCGGGGCTTACCTGCCAGCGGATATTTTTGCGCGTTACCATCGTCTGAAAGGCAACCGCGTGCTGATGGTCTCTGGCTCCGATGCCCACGGGACGCCAATCACGGTGCGTGCGGATGCTGAAGGCGTAACCGCGAAAGATGTCTATGAACGCTATCATCAGAAGTTCCTCAAGCTGTTTACCAGCTTGGGTCTGAGCTATGACCTGTTCTCTACCACCCACACTGAGAACCACGCCGAAGTCTCGCAAAAGATGTTCTTGCGCTTGCTAGAAAACGGCTTTTTGTACCGTGAAATTCAGAAGCAATGGTACTCACCAGCGGAAGGCCGCTACTTGCCAGACCGCTACGTAGAAGGCACCTGCTACATTTGTGAATACGACAATGCGCGCGGCGACCAATGTGACAACTGCGGTAACTTGCTCGATGCCACGCGCTTGGTGAATCCACGGTCAAAGACTGGTGCTAGCGCCCTTGAATTGCGCGAAACCGAACATTTCTTTTTGGACCTTGGCAAATTAACGCCACATCTCCAATCGTTTCTAGAAAAGGACAAAGAGTTTTGGCGTCCTAACGTCATTGCTAAATCACGCTATACCGTCAATGAAGAAGGGTTGCATGGTCGTCCAATTACGCGTGACCTGAAATGGGGTGTGCCTGTGCCACTCGATGGTTGGGAAGAAAAGCGGCTTTA
>JAHDBS010000348.1:0-1622 GCA_020630225.1 Anaerolineales bacterium
AGGGTTTAAGTGCGGTAGACGTTTTGGTGGAGAACGCTATGAAAATAAAAAAGCCGTCATGTCACGACATAACGGCCAAATACAACTGAAGGTTTATGAAGAGCTATGTAAAAACCAGAAAAATTTCAAAAATAAACTTGAAGGTAGATCTGGCTTTTCCTGAATGTTTCGCAACCAAAAGTCGTATTTATTTCTGAGTTTTTGTTGCGAAACACTTAACTATGCCCTTTCACTGGCTGCGGAATGTAATCCGCATCAATTCGCGCCATGTATTCGTCAGACAACGTCACCTCTACCGAACCAACCGCCTCTTCCAAATGATGCAGTTTGGTAGTTCCAATAATCGGCGCAGCTACACCTGGCTTTTGCATCAGCCAAGCGAGTACGATCTGAACTGGAGGAACACCATGCTCTTTGGCAATTGTTACAACCACCTCTGGTACATGGGTATTCGTATTATCTCCATATAAATGGTCTGAAAACGCATCATTATTTGCACGGAAGCTTTTGCCCCCTTTCATTGGCCTTGCACCGAGCGCAATGCCGCGTGCTAACGGACTCCATGGGATGAGACCCACCCCTTCGGCCACACACAACGGATTCATCTCACGCTCTTCTTCACGATAGATTGGGTTGTAATGGTTCTGCATAGAAACGAAGCGTGTCCAGCCGTGCTTGTCTGCTAGATGTAAATACTTCGCAAACTGCCACGCCCACATACTACTCGCCCCAATGTAGCGCACCTTACCGGCCTTGACGCAGTCATGCAAGGCTTCGAGCGTCTCTTCCATCGGTGTTTCATAATCAAAACGATGGATCTGATACAAGTCAATGTAGTCTGTCTGCAAGCGTCGTAGTGACGCATCCACTTCCGACATGATGTGCTTCCGAGAAAGCCCCCCGCCATTAGGATCATTCGGACGCATTTTGGCAAACACTTTGGTGGCAATCACGACCTCATCACGCTTGGCGTATTTCTTGACCATTCGGCCAGTGATTTCTTCACTTTGGCCAACCGAGTACATATTCGCAGTATCAACAAAGTTGATGCCAAGCTCAAATGCGCGTTTGAAATGCGCATCGGCCTCGCTTTCAGGCAGCGTCCAAGGACGCCAGCCATTATCGCCATAGGTCATCGTGCCGAAGCAAATGCGTGAAACTTTGAGGCCGGTATTGCCGAGTCGGGTGTATTTCATAATGCAGAAGTAGAGAGTAAAGAGTAGAGAGAAAGAGGCCGATAATGCGACCTCTTTCTCTAGCACGAAGCGCGTTCTCTTACTCTTTCTCTATCCCATATTCGCGAGCATTTCTTTCACCGAATCAATAGTTGGTGTATCGATCTTCGCGACCGCAGCATCCACTTCTTCTTGCGTCATTTCATGCTTTTCGAGGTTACCAGCGAAGTAGTCTTGATAGGCCAGCATGTCAAAGTTGCCATGCCCACACATATTGAACAAGATCGTCTTTTCTTCGCCAGCTTCTTTCGCAGCATTCGCCGCGCGGATGACTGAGGCAATCGCATGGTTCGCTTCTGGCGCAGGCACAATCCCTTCGGCGCGCGCAAACATCACACCCGCTTCAAAGCTTTCAATCTGATCAATCGCTTCTGCACCAATCAAATC
>JAHDBS010000348.1:1722-5049 GCA_020630225.1 Anaerolineales bacterium
CCAGCAAAGTTAGAACCACCACCAAATGGTGCAAAGACATAGTCTGGCAAGTCAGCGCCTGCTTTTTCTAACTGCTTGATGGCTTCTAGACCAATCACCGTTTGGTGCATCAAGACGTGGTTGAGCACACTACCCAGTGAATACTTGGCAGCCTCGTCAGTCGCGGCGACTTCAACGGCTTCTGAAATTGCAATCCCAAGGCTACCGGGCGTGTCAGGATCATTTGCCAATACTTGTTGCCCTGCTTGCGTGCGTTCGCTTGGGGATGGGTATACATTCGCACCCCACGTTTGCATCATCATCTTGCGATACGGTTTTTGGTCGTAGCTAATGCGAACCATGTGCACGTCACAATCGATGTCAAACATTTGGCACGCAAAACTTAGCGCACTCCCCCACTGTCCAGCGCCTGTTTCCGTCGTAATTTTCTTCACGCCTTCTTTGGCATTGTAGTAAGCCTGTGGCACAGCGGTATTTGGTTTATGTGAGCCAGACGGGCTAACACCTTCAAATTTGTAATAAATTTTGGCCGGAGTATCCAACATCTTTTCTAGGTTACGCGCACGGAACATTGGCGTTGGACGCCACATCGAGTAGACATCACGGACTTGGTCAGGAATCTCAATATATTTTTCTTGAGATACTTCCTGCATAATCAGTTCCATTGGAAAGAGCGGCATCAGGGCTTCTGGGCCAATCGGTTCACCTGTTCCAGGATTCAAGGGTGGCAACGGCTTATTTGGCATATCGTGAACGATGTTGTACCAATGCGTTGGAATTTCTTTTTCCGAAAGCGTAATTTTGCGTGAATTTTCCATAAGATCCTCGTTTTCATTAGTGTGAGCGGATGAGCAAAATGCTCTGCGTTGATACTAGATCAACTTTTACAGATTGCAAGTAAAAATCGGTCTAGTTTACAAACACCAGCCTATAATCTACGTATGTCAATTTCGGCAAATGAATTGTGGACAGCAGTAATTGCACAAGCAGCAGAGTGTGGGCTAAACCCAAGTAAATTTGGTGACCAGCATCGGGCTATCATCACCGATGTAGCTAACTTTCTCGCCACCGCCATCGACGCTGACGCGATTGTCCCCACCATCATTATTTGTGGCAAACCAGGAACCGGTAAAACGACCTTCTTATATGTACTAGATACCGTTTTGAGAGGGATTGTAGGGCTACCTGACAATGTACCGTCAGCCCTGATGAAGGAACGCCGGACATTCAGCGTTCCTAAGCGCAAGTTTCATACACACGAAACCAGCTTGCTGTCCGTTCGCAAATGGGCAGAAATGTTGAATTTCATGATGTGGAACCAAACCACCCATTCGCTCATTCAAGCCGACTTAACGCGCTTTATTGTTGAGCGCATTACGCCAATGCGCGTGTTACTGGCCGATGAAGTCGAAATGGAAGGCTACTCCCCCACGCTGCCAGACTTTGGCAAGCATGGGATTTTGGTGATTGGAACTAGCAATCAATACGAGTTTCAACATCTCAACACTGACCTTGCCCCACCCAAGATTTATCGCATGGAAGGCATTGACTTGCGGATTGGCGATCCCGAGGATGCGATTGTCACTGAAGATCAACTGCCTTGGCAATTCTTTACAGAGATGGAAACAGGTTGGGAAACCACTGTAGAGCAATTCAGCTATCGCGCAAAGCAGTTTGGGGAGATTGTATTCATTCGGAGTGATTTCACCACAACCGTTCGCGCCCCCATTCTGGAAACGCGCTGGGCCAAACTCATTACGGACATTTTTCGTCTGACCCGTATCAATCCGCAACAGGAGCTCAAGAACACAATCCTCCTGTTAGACGAGTTTGATGTCCAACTACTGACAAACGACTACGACTCACTCATTCGCTTTGTCTCTTTGTTTGATGCAATAGAACAGTTGGGGATTGGTGTGCTGGTACGCAACACAAACGCGACGCCACACTTGGACCGCGCCACCATTGAAGATCTAAAGAACACCATTGGCAGTACGCAAGGTGCATCTGCTCTGACGAAGCAACGCACGCTAGTAGGGATAGATCGGTTTACTTCACGCCTTGGACAGGCTGGGCATCAGGCGCGGAGTTTGTTAGACAGTGTCTACCCTTGATGATGAGCAACGAACTTGAACTGTTGTCCTGATTTAGCTGGACCGTCACAACTAGCCAGCACACTCTCAACTTGCACGGTTTCTACTTCAATTTGATGCAGTTGGTCCGCAACCAAAAATGTGACTAAATGAACAGCATCATCTGCTTCATGATTAGACAACTTCACAGCTGCGTCCGCAGTAAGACTGAGCACGTTGCGTAAAAAATAATCCGCGGCATTCACCACAGCCGGTTGAAAACTACGCCCACGGTAGTATTGCAAGGCGATCTGCTTGGTATCAATGTCTTTACCAACGGAGACAACGGCACTTGGCGCGAGATAGCCATAGTACACCCCACTTGGAAAGACCGCTGCTGTCGCAGCATAGCGATGTCCACCAATGTGCGAACTTTGCCAAACGTTCAGTGATGTATCCTTTTCAAAAGCATCATAGACGGGCAACCCAAACATTGAACAGCAGTTGTCATGCAATCCGTTTGTACAAACAAGTACCACTTGCTCGTCGAGCAATCGTTGCGTTTCTCCGCCTCCCGCCAAGATGGTGTTTATATCTAATGAAGACAGTTCCTCATAAGAAGAAATCTGAAATTGATAAAGTTTGGCATCTGTTGGACCTGGAATAGCAATAAACACAGACTTAGTGTCTGTCACAGTCTTCCGTTTGATTAGTATTGGGCGAAACCCAGAGATTGCGTCCCGCTGCGCTTCTATCCATTGGAAAAGCGCACCAGGCAAACTAGCACCAGACTTTGTTGCGCCCTTAGGCCATTTCCCAGAATATTCAACAAGTGCCCAAACCTGCGACTTGTCCGAGACCGTGCCATATAAGGTGGCATTGTCAGCTTTTGCAATTTGCGAGCAGAATTCCATGCCACAATTTTACTGTAGTTGGTGAAAATGCAGAGAGCATACAAAGGTAGTAACCATTTGACTCAGCTTAGTAGCACTCCCCAGCCCCAATACAAATTGAAATATCCATTCATACAAGTCCGAATATTCGGGAATCTAAAAATTACGGTTGACGCCAAATTTAGACCTGTTATTATCTTGCAGCTCGCGAACAACACGATCTTTCAGATCAAAATGAACGCAAGCAATTGTTACCAAAATTCACCATTTTGTTGACAAAGGCAGTAGAAGTTTGTAACATTCTTAATTGCCGCTGAGTACACATCGCAAACGCGAAGCTCACATAAAAACAGAACAAAATA
>JAHDBS010000349.1 GCA_020630225.1 Anaerolineales bacterium
CGGGCGCGGTGGCCGTGATGGTAGAGATGGTCGCGGGAACGGCGGCCGCGGAAACCGATAGTTCGCTTTGTAGTGCCACGCTGCGGTGTGGCACTACTCAAGATCCTCTTCTACACCGCCTGCATTCGCAAGATACTGATAGTATTGCTGCAATGCAAGGTAACCTTCGCTGTCTTTCTCAGCAACTACTTCCACTTCATAAGCTTCCATAAATTGACCTTGCTCTGCGGATTCTGTTGAATTGCGCAACAAAAACAACGGCACTAGCAACAACAGCAGTAGAATTAGTCCAACAAAAATCCATGAGATTGACATGACAACACCTCTTACCCTTTATCACATTATTTTTGAAGCCGATTGGCAAGCCGTAAAAGACACTGAATTGTACCGACCAGAGTCACTCGCAACAGAGGGCTTTATTCATTACTCAACGTTGGAACAAGTGACAGGTACTGCAAACTTCATTTTTGCTGAAGCAACAGACTTATTAGTCTTAGAAATTGATGCCAGCTTAGCCAATGCAGATGTGATCTTTGAAGATTTATATGAAGCTGGGCAAGAATTTCCACATATCTATGCCCCACTGCCTGTGAAAGCAGTAAAGGCTGTCCATCAACTCAGTCGTAAGCAAGACGAAAAATTCTTATTCAGTCCTGCTTAGCGCAGTATGCAATTGTCAGCACAAGATTTTCAACGGTGGGACGACACGCCCGATGAATATTTTTATCAGCAACCGCGGATGGTTACGCATATCGATGATGCTGCCATTGCGGCTGTCACGCAGCTGTATCGTGAATATTTGCCAGCAAATGGCGTCATCTTAGACCTCATGAGCAGCTGGATTAGCCATCTACCAGACGATGTTGATTACAAATATGTCTTTGGCTTAGGCATGAATGCAGCCGAACTCGCAGCCAATCCACGGTTAGACGATCACCTTGTGCAAAATCTCAATGTAAATCCAACGCTGCCATTTGAAGAGAGCAGCTTTGACGGCGCTAGCATTTGCGTTTCCATTGATTACTTAACGGACCCAGTCTCAGTTTTGCGAGACCTAAGCCGTAGCTTAAAAACAAACGCGCCTGTGGTTATTACATTCTCAAATCGCTGTTTCCCAACGAAAGCTATCAACGCATGGCTGCAACGTGATATGCAAGGCCGACTAGACCTTGTTGAAACATTCCTAACGCAGGCTGGCAATTGGACGAATATCCAACAGCTTGATCGTAGCCCTAGCCCAGCAACTGACCCCTTGGTTGCGGTCATTGCCTACGCAAATTGAGTACGCCAACAACTTGGATAAACCGCCTACCAGAGGCGGGCAACCTCACCGTTTTCAACGTCGATACAGACTTTGTTGAGACGCTTATTCGCGCTGCCCAGAGCACTTTTGGAAAAGACGTGCAATGCTTTCAAGCATCGCGGCTCTCAAAAAAAGCGCCTAAGTTAGACAAAACAGCTAAGCTGGTCATTGTTCAGCTGGACTTACCTAGCCCAGATCATTTTGTACCGTGTGGTGAACTGATTGAGCAGGTGTTATACCCTGCATTGCAATTAGGGATTCCGTTTTGCATTTTGTCGGAGCCTGACTCACTAACATTTTCTTCACGCAGTACCGACCCTAAACAATTGCATTTCGACATTGGCTATGTACGCGCAAGACTAATCTGCGAACAACTTAGCTATCTTGCTGATCACAGCACTGTGTTCAGACACCCTAGTCAGGTTGACTTTGACAGCGTTATTGCACCACTGCCATCATCAACACCCCCTAAGCAACAACAGCTACCAATTGACACCTTAGACCAACGTCAAACGCAAGCCTTAGAACATAACACGGGACCAATGTTGGTCTTAGCGCCAGCTGGGTCTGGTAAAACACGCACCTTGGTCAACCGCATGGTGCATTTGATCAATTCAGGTGTCGATCCATCGCGAATTTTGGCATTAGCCTTCAATCGCAAAGCGATGGAAGAGATGAATTCGCGCCTGCAAGCGCGTGGCGTTACAAATGCAAAAGTGCGCACGTTTCACTCGCTAGGCTATGAATTTATTCGATCAGTTCTACCGTGGCGATTTAGCCAAGAACGCAGCTATGAGCGCCGACGCAACTTACTACAGCGGTCAGTTGGAGCACATTACGAAATCCCACGCGGCAAATATCAGGATGTGTTTGAGCACATGGGCGACGCACTGCAACGCATTCGCACCGAGCTCAGTCACCCTGAAGATCACAACCTGATTATTGATGGCACAAAGCTTGAATTTCAGCCGATTTTTGAAAGCTATTTGCTAAATCAATTTCGTAATCAATTTCTAGACTTTACTGACATGGTCTACTTGGCTGTGCGGATGTTGGTCAAAAATGAAGCGTGGCGCACCGAATGGCAACAAAAGTTTGACTATGTCATTGTCGATGAATTCCAAGATCTGAACCAAGCCCAACTGCTAATGATGCAATTGATGGCATGGCCGCAAAACAATCTCTTTGTGGTCGGGGATGATGACCAGCTAATTTACAGTTGGCGTGGCGCCGCTGTCAGTCACATTCGTGAATTTCGGCATCAGCACCCTGCACATCGGCTAGTGGTGCTGAATACGAATTATCGTTCGGCGCAAGCTGTGGTGCGCCATTCACGCCGCTTGATTGAACACAATCGGTCACGAGTGAGTAAGGACATCCAAGCCCGTGCTGAAGCCCCGGCTGGCAAGCTAGAAGTGCAGCTTGAAGACACACTTTGGGAACAAGCAAAAACAGCAGCAGCATGGTTAGCAGCGCAAGCAAAGGGTGGGCATAACAATTGGCGACATTACGCTGCCTTATTTCGGTATCACGTCTATCAGTTCCCGCTTGCCAAGGCTCTAGATGCGCACGGTATTCCACACACCCCAATCGATGAACAACGGTTATTTCAGACTAAAGTCGGCAAGGACTTACACGCTTACTTGAGCGTTTTACTGCACCCAGAAGACGCGACAACGCAACACGTTCGACGGGTACTCAAACGCCCTACTAAATATCTGACAAACAAGACCGTTGGCAGTATTGACAACTGGCAAGGTCTCAAGCGCGCACCGGCCCAAAGTGCGGTCAAAACGCATGAGCGCGATCAAATTCGAGACTTTATTCTAGAGTTACAGTTGGTGCGGCGCTTCATCAATAAAGTCACCACTGACCCAACGCGTGTGCTAAACAAACTTGAACGCCAGTTCAAACTGATCGACTTTTACGATGAGCAAGCCGCAGCACCAGATGCAGGTGACCAAGCTACGGATGACGTCGTCTTTGAAATTATTCAAGCGGTGGCGCATGACTATCCAGACATTCATGCATTTTATGCCTACTTGAATGACTTACTGAGCGATGCCCAACGTAACAATCAAATGCCAACACAGTCCAGTGCCTCACCTGAAAATGGCGTAATCTTCTCCACAGTGCATCAGGCGAAGGGCAAAGAATTTGAGAACGTCATCTACTTCAATTTGCAGCGGGTGCAAACTCAACACCCGCGTGAAGAAGAGGAAGAACGCCGCATTGCCTATGTTGCTGTCACTCGCGCAGAGGAGAATTTACTCATCACAGCACCAGAAGATGACTATGCGCCCTTCCTAGAAGAATTGCTTTACGATCCAAAGCTGGCAAAAGAAGACCTTCAGAAACTAAAAAAACGTCTGCTTCAGATGGAGAAAAATACTCTGAAAGCAGACGTTTCGTTATCGGAATTGGAAGCGCTGAACGCAGATATCAACGCCATGCAATTGGAAATTCGCTGGCGTGAGACGTTAGAAAAAGCTGCGCATCGGCGATTGAGTTAGGCAGGCTCTATATTTAGACGAAGTAATTACTATGCAGCTCCTAGCATCAGCCAAAGCTAGATCATAAACGCGCCGTTTTTATACAGCAGTTCGCCGTCAACAATAATTTCGCTGCCGTCGCGCATGTCACAGATCATGTCCCAATGCAACGCTGATTCGTTCTTACCGCCCGTTTCTGGATAGCTAGCCCCAAACGCCATGTGAATGGAGCCACCAATCTTTTCATCAAATAAAATGTTCTTTGTGAATTGATCAATCCCAAAGTTTGTGCCAATTGCAAACTCACCTAAGAATGAAGCCCCAGCATCTTGAGAGAGTTGTTGGCGTAAGAAGTCTTCGTTCTTCTTAGCTGAAACTTCCACAGCTTTACCATCCACAAAGCGAATACGCGCGCCTTCGACTTCACGGCCATACGCCACTGCTGGATAAGTAAATTGGACCCACCCATTGACCGACTCTTCCACTGGCCCTGTGAAAATTTCACCATCTGGCATATTGCGCTGACCACAAGCATTGATAAACGTCCGGCCTTTAATAGACAGCGTCAGGTCTACATTCGGGCCGCGCACTTCAACTTGGTCTTTGCCTTTGAGCCACTCAACTAAACGATCTTGCTCTTTTTTGACTCCTTGCCAATATTCCACTGGATCATCATCACCAGCGACATGGCAAGCTTTGTAGACAAAGTTTTCATAGTCACGCAAACTCATGTCCGCATCTTGAGCAAGTGAGATGGTTGGGAATTCGGTTAGCGTCCACTTCAATTCACCCGCAGCGCTGCGTCGCATATACGTTTCTGACAACGGTCGCATTGCCTGACGTCGCGCAACTTGGCGCTCAGTCGGAATGGCGCTCAGTCGGCGCGTGTTCAAAGCACCACCCAATGCCATTAGACATTCATAATTTTCATAATAATGCTGTTGTGCTGGAGAAATATACGTCAACTGGTCCGCATTAGCAGTCTTGAGGAAAATCTCATCCATGTTTGGCGTAGACAGCATCACATCTGGATACCCACCCGCTTTCAACACCTGTTCATAGACAGCTTCAATTAGCGGTGCTGCGGCAGTGCCCGCGCGAATAACAACGCGGTCTTTAGGTTGAACTTCGCAGCCATATTCAACGAGAACACGTGCGAGTTTATGAATTCTTGGATCGGACATAGTTTTTTAGTGCGTAGTGCGTAGTGCGTAGTGCGTAGTGCGTAGTGCGTAGTGCGTAGTGC
>JAHDBS010000350.1 GCA_020630225.1 Anaerolineales bacterium
GGCTAATCACCTTCTGCCAAGTATCATCACCCCATTCTCAACATTCGCTTGCTTGCTAAACCGCGCTGCTAAATTCGCCCATCATCAGCCAACAATATTACTTTAGACAATTGAGTTCTTGACATCTTCAGCATATACAATCTCCAAAGTGCTAATATTCCGCTAAAATACAACAACTTCAGCCTCTAGGTAACCATTAGCTTGTCGGCGAAAAGTATAGTTCAAACTAGTATCAAAATATCTGCTGTGCGCAGAGCATCTTGGTACTTTTTAGTCTGTCTAAGTATTTAAAGTCATCCAATGCCTTATCTAAAACACCTCCCTTTGTTGATTCTTTTTGTTTGTCTTTCGGCTTGTGCCCCAGCGCCTGAAGCTGAGGGTATCCCTACAGTTGCAATCGCGCCTGCGACAGATTTACCTGCCCCAGTTGTTACTGTTCAATCCGAAGTCAACACAACTGCAACAGAGCTAGCAACAATAGCACCTACAGCGACTACAGACTTGAAGCCTACAGCCGCTGTCGCTAAAGTTGAAGAAACAACATCTACGGCTAAACCGACGTTAGCAGCAAGTGCACCAGGATCAGACGTGCAGTATGACTATACGCCCTTGCCAGACACGCTTACACCAATTACATCTGAGAATTTAAGCCAAGTGGGCTTACTAAGTCGATGGGGACGTGGCCGTGTATTTACAGTTGCACTCCATCCAAATGGGGATGTGTTAGCAGCAGCAACGCCAATGGGTATTCGACTTTATTCATTTCCCAACTTAGAAGATTTAGGGTTACTTGGTAATGAGGGCATTAGCGCAAGTGAGATTGCTTGGTCACCACAGGGCATGCACCTAGCCTCCATTGATAGAGGGAGACAATTGCGCATTTGGGATGCAGAAAACGGCACGCAAACGCGTTCAATGTACATTGAATGGGGGGCGCTATTAAGCCTGTCATGGGCACCAGATGGCTCCAAACTGGTCACCGGGGATGAACAAGCCACTATGAAAATTTGGGATGCAATCAATGGTGGGCTAATGCAGACGCTTGATGGGCATGATGGCGACGTTAGAAATGTTGCTTGGGCACCAGACGGCGCTTGGATTGCATCGGGAGATGCAGAGGGCAATATTTTTATCTGGGATACGACAAACGACACAGTAGTCCAACGCTTTACACAGCATAGCGACGGTATTAAAGCGCTGGTATGGTCTCCTGATAGTCAGTTGCTTGCCTCCAGCGCATGGGATAACACTATTCGTGTTTGGGACATCACTGCAACACAAGAGCCACAAGTACTACAACATCAGGGACTAGGGTTTGCGCATTTGGCTTGGTCCGCAGACGGAACCCAGCTTGCAGCGGCCAATGAAAACAACAGTTGGGACTCTGAGCCAGATGTGAATAGCGCAGTGTATTTTTGGAACATTACGTCCGGTGAAATGGTAAATACCCTTTCATTTTCTGATCCATTGCGGTTCACGGATTTATTGATGGGGCCAAATAATTCATATGTCTTAACCTTTCGCGATAACGACAAATTGCAAGTCTGGGATTCAGCAACAACTGAAAACATTGCCACAGTCGACCTTTCAAATGATCGGCTTTGGCTGGGGCATGTTTCGCCTGATACAACCAAACTGATTACGTATGAAGACTTTACAATGCGCGTTTGGGATACGACTACCGCTAGCCTAGCGTATACCCTGCCATTACGCGCGAATCACATGCTTTGGTCACCAGACAGCTCTCAGCTATTCACAATTAGTGATGATAATGTTTTAGAACTCTGGGACGCCGCTAGTGGCCAGAAGCTTGACCATTTCTTCACCCAAACAGCCACAGTTTGGCAAGGAATTTCATGGTCACCAGACGGTACCCGCATTATTGAACCAGAAAAGTTCAGTCGTAATATTTCGTTCTGGGATGTTACAACTACTGAAAAAACAACATGCACAGGTCAAGCTGAGTTTCCCTCAGCATTTGATTGGTCGCCAGATGGCTCTGTGTTTGCAGTCAGAGGAACGCAAGAGGTATTTATCCATGACGCAGCAACCTGTGAAGTCATCACGTCTATCCCCTCTTCAGGCTTTACCAATGATTTAGTGGAATGGTCACCAGATGGCCGCTTTTTAGCAGTAACAATGGGTGAATTGGGATTTGACATCCCAAGCACCTCATGGGTTGAGATTTGGGACATCACAAATGGAAGCCAGGTTGCGTCATTAGACCAATCTGAATCGATTTATAGCTTGGCGTGGTCTCCCGATGGCAGCATGCTTGCCACAGGCTCAGGCGCACCTGTCTTTGAAGGCGATTCTGAAGCAATCGTTACGATTTGGGATCTTAGCAACGGTAATACGCCTACCCAATTAAAAGGTCATGTGAGCTTAGTAATGGGGCTAACCTGGTCTCCAGATAGCACCCATCTGATTTCTACCGGTATTGATGGTGGCTTGCTTGTCTGGGGCGTAACAAGCGCATCATCAGAGCCAGAGACCGCAGTTGCCCCATCCCCTACCGCTGAAAGTGCAGTAGATTTAGCACCCGAAGCCGTTGCTACACCAACCGCTAATGCTGTGACAACAATTAACACAGAAGCGCTTTTACAACCCAAAACATTTGGCACACTCGCAGAAATCTCAGCTAGCAATGCCGCGCAAATTCAGCCACTAGATCGTTGGGGGCAAGGGCGGCCATATGATATTGCTATGAATCCCAATGGGCAGCAATTAGCACTTGCAACAACCACGGGCTTAAGACTACTGTCTTTTCCAGACTTAATAGAACAAGAAATACTCGCTAATTTTAGCGGTCGCTCTACTGAATTAGAGTGGTCTCCAACTGGTACACAACTCGCCTCAGTAGATTTTTCTAATCGTGTGCAAATATGGGGCATCAGTGATGGCGCACCTAGCCACAATTTGGTGAGTCTAGGCGATCCGGTTTTGACTGCCGCATGGTCGCCAGACGGCAAATTTCTAGCAATGGGCGGCGGCGGCAATGCTGTCGAAATTTGGGACGCGACGACAGGGCAACGCATCAAAACGCTGGAAAACCACTTTGACCGAATTAGCGCCTTAGCTTGGTCTCCAGATGGTACAGAACTAGCCTCCGGCAGTTGGGATAAAAGTGTCAAGATATGGAACGTAGACGCTGGCACAATTCGCGCTGAGCATACGCAACACAGTGGCGGCTATGGTGTGAAATCACTTTCATGGTCACCCGATGGCCTGCAACTTACATCCACTGGCGCAAATGAAGACTTAGTCATTTGGGAACCGGCTAGTGGCAATTTGTTCAACACCTTTAGTCGTGAAAAATTCGACCTTTCTAACGCAAGTTGGTCTCCAGACGGCAGATTGGTTGTTGCCAATAACGACAGTGCCTTGGATTTTTTCTTTGACTCCGAACTGTCCAATGATCTTCTTATCTGGGATGTCGCTGCCGATACGCTGCTGAATATCATTGATCTTAAGGAGGGCGTTGCCGCAAAAACAGTTATTTGGTCGGCGGATAGTCAAACGATCACAATCTTTCAAAGCGATGCATTTATTCGTGTGCTAGATGTCCAAACTGGTAATCAATTGCATGCGTATGATGCAAAAACCACTCATTTGGGGTACACCGTCATGTCACCCAATACAGACCTTTTAGCGACGATTAAGGATAATCAACTCCATATCTGGGACACGGACTCAGGCACAGTCATTTATGAAATCACTGCCAATATACACGAGTTCACTTGGGCACCAAACAATATGCAATTTGTGATAAAGGTCGAGACAGGTGCACTTGAGGTGCATAATGCCCGCACCGGCACACTTATACAATCGTTTCAGAGTGTCTTGCCATATGATCGCACTGAGCTCCATTGGGCACCAGATAGCGAACGTTTTGTTGAAAAGAACGTATTCGATAAGGCCTTCACGGTGTTCAGTCTAATAGAAAGTCGAGCGGTACAAACGTGCCCTACCGTAGCCTCTTATGAGCATACGCTTGACACCGCATGGTCGCCCAATGCAGATGAAATTGCGATGGCAATTAACGATGAAGTGCGTATTGTCAACGTATCGACTTGCGAAGTGCGGCTTGTTATCACAGACAATACTGTTGGTCTACGAAAACTGGCATGGTCACCAGACGGCACCCGCATTGCCGGTGGGCGCGAAATTGTATCGAGTAATGCTGAACTCAATCATTCGGTACAAATTTGGGATACAGCCAATGGGGACGCGGTACAGCGTCTAGACGGCCACACCAGCCCTGTTGCTGCAGTTGAATGGTCGTCTGATGGGCAGTTGCTGCTAACGGGTTCAATTAATGGTTATGACGTCTCTGAGCAAGAGATTGCTGCCAAAATATGGGATGTGAACAGTGGTGCAGAATTGTATAGCGCTAACGCCCATATTAGCGACATCATCCAAGTCCGTTGGATGCCTAATAATGCTGGCTTCTTTACCGTTAGCTCAGACGGAGTAATTTGGGGGTGGGGAATTCCTACAGAATAGATTGACGTGATGCTACATAAGCGCACCTACAGGGTATCTGTGTTTCTTCCGTCTCTTTTTTTGAGGCTTTCGGGGATTTCGCAAGGCATTCTGCTAATAAGATTTTGTCTACTTCCCCGGAGCCAAGGTGGCTCCTCTGAGGCTGGATTGCAGATGGGTGAAAACATAATCATCCGCGCTTGTCAGCGTTCATCTGCGGCTAATCACCTTCTGCTGAGCACAATCATCCACCCAACGTCCGCGTTCTTCCTTATCCGCGTTTCTAAAATTTCAAGACACCGTTACGTAGCATTTAGAAGAATGATGGGGCGCCGAGTCGGCATTGAATGCCCGCATCTACCTGTTTCGATTCCGATCAGTGTTTCTTCCCTATCAGTGTCCAATTCCACTAATCAAATGCCTGTTGGTTTACCAAATTGGCGTAATACCCATCTAATTCCATTAGGACGTCATGCGGGCCTTGTTCTAGCACGCCACCAGCGCCGATGACGACGATTTTGTCGGCGTGGCGGATGGTGGAGAGGCGGTGCG
>JAHDBS010000351.1:0-299 GCA_020630225.1 Anaerolineales bacterium
GCGTGATGCGCGCGTCGTCTAGCTTGACCCCTTCTTTGAGGACTTTCAGAACGCCCTGCTTTTTGAGCTTGCGGTCAATACGCTCTAGCAACAGGCGTTGCCAGTTAGGACGGCGCTTGAGCTTGTCTAACTCCGCCGCTTGGGTGCTTTCCAAAAAGCGCCAGAACTTTTCTTTGTCGATGGCAAATTCACGGTCATAGTTACTGGAGTCGCCGTATTCATAGCCGTGGGTGCTGCTGTACAGCGGCGTAGTTTCAGCTACGCCGTCTGCCTTGCGGCTTTCGCGGGTGCTGCCCACC
>JAHDBS010000351.1:309-5032 GCA_020630225.1 Anaerolineales bacterium
ATGAGCGCTTCAAAATGGATTTCCTTGGTTTTGCTTGCCATTGGTTACTCTTGCTTAGTTGTCCACTCAAACTTTCTTTTTAGCCCATTGAGATTTTGCTTCTTCAAGTGCCCTTCATGTTGTAATCGCCCCACGACAATACCAGGGGCAATATTCATGATCTTTGCAAATTCAATCACCGCTGCTTTTGAGATATAAGGGTAGTATTGTTTTACGAAACCGTTGTAGGCTCCACGGGGGATAAGAAGATTTGCTGCATACGCATTTGCTTCATCTTCAACATCTGTTGTGTGTTCAGGGTCATTAATATAGACGCTTGTTTTTCCGTGCAAAAGCACATGTCCCGCTTCGTGGAAAAAGGTGAACCAAAAATGGTCATTGGTTTTATAACGCAAGCTCAATTGAATAAGCGGGTTGTCTTTATCTAGCCAGCGTGTCACACCACTAACCCGCGCTTTGCCAATCTGCGGAACGTAAACAACCCCAACACCAACTTCAGCGCACTTTTGGCGCAGCGTCTGGGCGAAATTGGGATCAGTATGTGCTGTTGCTGTAAAGTGACGCAGCTCTGTTTTCAGCAAGGCCTTGAATGCTTTAGCATCATAGGCTGCTAGGTCTAAATCACGCGCCTGTAGTTCACCTTGTTGCAGCCAAACAGACAGCGCGTAATCATCACTTTCAAACACCTCTGACTTGCGATAATTGACAAGAGGGCTTTCCCAAATCAGTTCCCAACTCGCAGGCTCTGCAATTTCAAAAAACCGCAGTAAAGCAACTAGCAATTCCTGCTTGTCTTTTACGTCTGGCAACAAACCATCCTTCTTCATCGCATTGATTGGAAAATTCTTGAGCCAACTAATTTGACCAGCAAGTGCTTTGCTATTCCGCATGCGAGCTAGACCTTCTTGATACCGCATTTCGCGATTTAGCCAGAATTGTGCAGATGCCCCAAAGACTTTTTCAAGTTGTAATGCGGTATCGGGAGTAATTTCAGTGCGCCCGTGGATAATTTCATTAATTGTTTTATGGGGGCGACCCATTCGTTTGGCAAGTTCAGATTGGCTCATACCATACTGTTCAAGCAAATCACGCAAGGTGTCGCCGGGTAACGTCACATAATCTGGGTTGTATTCGTTAATCGACATGGTAATCCACGATCTCCACTATTTCCACTTTAGTAATTGCAGCGTAATCAATATTGCCATTTGGCAAAGTAGGCATTGGTTGCACAACTGACACAATAATCAGGCGATGCGGGTGCTTAAGGTCCATTGCAAACTGATGCTTACGATCTCCTTTGAGACGATGGAATCGTCCTATTTTGGGAATCGCGATATCGGCCAATGTTACTGCGTCACGTAAAGCATCGAGATGATTCTTGAGCTTTGGAGCACTTTTGCCGTATGCCCTACGCATGCGGCCATCATTATTTAGGTCTTTTTCGAGTCGGTTTGAGCTGAATGTGATATCCAAGGTTTTATTTTCTTCACTATTCTTATAACCCCTTGGGTTATAAGAATAGCATATTTTTTCGAAATTCTTCTTTAATCAGAGTTAAGTCGTCAGATAGAAAAGACTATTTCAAACTTTGATTTTGCCCGTCACGGCTTCGGAGATCAGGATGGATCGGTATTCTTTGAGTAGTTCGATTTCCTGCTCCATCAGCCCTGCTGTCTTAGTCATGTCTTTCGTAGTTTGATCCAAATACGCTGCTATGGTTGCTTGTTCTTCAATTGGAATAACAGGCAGGTCAACTTGACTGAAATTATTGAAGTTCAGATCTTGACCATCTCGAATAAAGTTCGATGTTGCCCGAAGTGCTTGTATGTAGTCATAAGACTTGAATAAATAGGCAAAGAAATCCACATTGATACGCTTAGAAGGCTCCAGCACGACATAAGAAGAGCGAATACAACCGCTTTCCCAAGCACGCTCTAAGCCACCTTGGAAACTACGCATACTGATGATGAAATCATCAATTTCTACGTGACGGCGCTTGTCCAAATGTTGCGTGATTTGTGTCACTCGCCGTCCTTCCAGTTCCATAAAACGCTCTTGAGAGATGACTCCATAAGCTTGTGTTGCGGATAGTTGTTGGTCTCCCGGTCTAGCACGTTCAGTCCGAACAGTGAATAACCATTTGCTGCGTTCGGTGTCCCAATGCTCTGGAATTTCTCCGATCCAAGCGACGCCGCTGTCTTTCATGGGGACGTTGGGATTGAGGCCTTTGGTGACTGCGTTGTTGATGAGGATGGCTTTTTGCTCTTGCAGCAGAGCAATCAGGCGTTGCTTTTGGGCAATCGCCGCATCGATGTCTTGGGTGCGTTCATCGAGGAACGCTGCAATGCGTTTTTGTTCTGAGAGAGGAGGCAATGGCAACTTCACATTACCAACTGTTTCAGTATTTAGATTTAGCTGAGTCCCAAATTTCCCTAGACCATCAAACACTCTAGGGCAAAGAAAAACATAATATAAAAATTCAGAAGAAATTTCTAATTCAGGAAAATAAACAAATCCATCGTGAATACAACAGTCAATCTGGGAAATAATCGGTTTTCCAACTGAACCTGCTATGGACAAAAATAGTTGTCCCGGAATTATCTTCACACTCTTGGATGCACCTAATTCCGATAAAGTTTGCTTGGTCTTAGTAAGAAGTTTATTGCTAGAGCTGACATCGGCAATTCGAACCCATGACCATCTACCTTGCTCATCAAAGTAAATTGGATCATCAATTGGTCTTGGCGATGCACCTCTTTTCACCATAGATAAGGTTTTTACTCTTCGCTCGTTCCAATGAGAAGGAATATCACCAATCCAAGACACACTGCTATCACGGTAACTGTCATACTTCGTAAAGCCCTGCACTAGTTCACGCCTCCAATCAACTGCTTCAACAGCCCTTCGGTTTCAGCTCCCAACTGCATAATTTCAGCGGTCACTTCAGCCAGTGAGCGCAGCGGCTGGTGTTGGTAGAAATATTTATTGAAGCTAATTTCATAGCCAATTTTGGTCTTGGTCACGTCTAGCCAGGCTTCGGCCACATGCGGACGCACTTCGCGCAAGAAGTATTGGTGGATGGCACGGTCGGCCTCAGGGTGTTCACTCAGCGGTACGTTTTCCGTGTCGCGCAGGTCGCTAGCGGTTTCGTACTCCACATACACATTGGCCGTGTCCGTGGGCCAGTAGCCGTGGTCGGGCAAGTCAGCAGCAGTGCAATTGAGCGTGGTCAGCAGCTTGGTCAGCTTGTCACCCTGCAACGTATGGCGCTTCTTGATGACCTTGGCCGCGCTGGCGTCATACCATGTGATGGCGTTTAGAATCTGGTTCTTTTGGCTGGCGGTCAGCTTGACACCTAGTTGCTTGAGGACAGCATCGAACTTGGTTTTGAAGACGTTGTAGTCCTGCCAAACGTCTTGGCCAAGTGCCTCCATTAGCTGCTGGGCAATGGCTAATAACGCGCGTTGCGCTTGCCATGTGCTAGCACTCAATAAAGCCTTGCGGTTCTTAGCATTGAGGTTGAGCTCGGCCTTTTCCACATAGCGTTCAATTTCAGCATTGTGGTCAGCGAGGTCGGTGTAAATGGCATCGCCCCATTGGGCATAACACCACTGCATCGGCTCCGCCAAACTGCCCACAAACCGCAGCGGGGCTATTTTTTCAGGCGTGAACTGGGCCATCAGACGCTGCGGACGTTCCACTGTGACCTTGTAGTAGCCAAAATCGGCATTGTTGAACACCTTCGCCACGCCGTCAGCAGCGTGGGAGGTATATAGCGCCATAATCTGGTCGATGTGTTCAGGCGCCAGTTCGCAGTTCTTTGCGCCTAAGTTTTTGCGCAGCTTGCGGTACAACTCAGATGCATCAATCAGTTGCACCTTGCCACGGCGTTCAGGCGCTTTATTATTAGACAGCACCCAAATGTACGTGGTGATGCCCGTGTTATAGAACAAGTTATTAGGCAACTGGATAATCGCTTCCAGCCAATCGTTTTCAATCAGATGGCGGCGGATGTTGCTCTCCCCGCTGCCTGCATCGCCCGTAAACAGCGACGAGCCGTTATGCACCGACGCAATGCGCGAGCCAAGCTGGTTGGCGCTGACAGGCTTGAGCTTGCTGACCATATCCATTAGGAACAGCAGCTGCCCATCGGACGAGCGCGGCGTCGCATCGACCGTGCTCACCTCCCCACGAAAGTCGGCCAGTTCCACCTCAAAGCGTGGGTCCAGCACCTCCTTCCCATCCTTGATGTACTTCAAGTCTGTCTTCCAAGACTTGCCATACGGTGGGTTAGACAGCATAAAGTCAAACTGCAAATTGGCGAACTCATTGGTTGCCAGCGTAGACCCATTGCGAATGTTCTCGGGGTCATTACCTTTGATCATCATGTCTGACTTACAAATGGCATAGGTCTCGTCGTTGACTTCTTTGCCATACAGCCACACCTGCGACTGCGCTTGAATTGCGCCATTGGGGTCGGTAATAAAGTTCTGCGCCTCGGTCAGCATGCCACCAGAGCCACAGGCGCAATCGTAAACCAACATGACGGGGGGCAACTGGTCTTTGACAGGCACAAACAAAATGTTGGTCATCAGGTTGATAACTTCACGCGGGGTGAAGTGCTCCCCTGCTTCTTCGTTGTTCTCTTCATTGAACTTGCGGATCAGCTCTTCAAAGACATAGCCCATGCCCAGGTTGGTCAGCGCAGGCAAGCGCCGCCCAT
>JAHDBS010000352.1 GCA_020630225.1 Anaerolineales bacterium
GTTTGAGATTGACTGCTAATTCAATACCGATTGGGCCAGCACCAATGATGGCGAGTGGATAGGCGTAAGTTTTTGTCACAGGGTAAATTTCCTAATTCGTAATGAGTAATGCGTAGTACAGCAGGGCAAAATTATGCTGAAGATCTTACACATTACGCACTACGAACTTGAGCAAACGCCTTCTCTGCCGCAGCCACCGTATGCTTGATTTCTTTCTTCCCATGCGCCGTACTAATAAACGCCGCTTCAAACTGTGACGGCGCGATGTAAACGCCGTTTTCTAGCATGGCATGGAAGAAGATGTTGAAAGCCTCTAGGTCACATTGTTTTGCAGTGGCATAGTCTGTGACGGGCTGCTCGCTGAAGAACAAGCCACTCATTGAGCCTAAGCGCTGTTGAAAGATTGGGACACCAGCAGCTTGCGCAGCATCAGCGACACCTTCGTCTAAGGCTGCGCCAACCGTAGCCATGTGATCCCACGTCGCAGGCGATGCCACACCTTTCAGCGTTTCAATCCCCGCGACCATCGCCAGCGGATTGCCGGACAACGTGCCTGCCTGATACATCGGGCCAACAGGGGCGACCATCTCCATAATTTCGCGTTTGCCACCATAGGCACCAACTGGCAGCCCCCCACCGATGACCTTGCCCAGCGTAGTTAGGTCAGGCTGGATACCAAATAAGGTTTGTGCCCCACCCGGATCTACGCGGAAGCCAGTCATCACTTCATCAAAGATCAAGACCGCGCCATGTTGCGTACACATCTCACGCAGACCTTCTAAGAAGCCTTTGTTTGGCGGCACCATGCCCATATTGCCAGCCACAGGTTCTAGAATAATCCCCGCAATTTCCCCTTTGTGCTGCTCAAAGATCGCCTGCACTGAATCAAGATCGTTGAAATTAGCGGTAAGCGTATTGCGCACGGCACTTTCCGGCACACCCGGAGAGTTAGGTAACCCTAGCGTGGCGACGCCAGAGCCAGCGGCGACTAGCAGCATATCCGCATGCCCGTGATAGTTCCCCGCAAACTTGATGATTTTGTCACGCCCGGTGTAGGCACGCGCCAAACGCAACGCGCTCATGCACGCTTCGGTGCCGCTATTTACAAAGCGCACCATTTCGATGTTTGGCATCAGTTGCTGGACAAGCTGTGCTAACTCCACTTCGTATGGATTTGGAATGCCATAGCTGGTGCCTTTGGCAACCGCAGCTTGTAAGGCGGCAACAACCCGTTCATGAGCATGCCCCAAAATCAGCGGCCCCCACGACATGATGTAGTCAACATATTGGTTGCCATCAACATCGGTCAGCCACGCCCCTTTGGCTTCTTTGACAAAAAACGGATTACCGCCAACTGACTTGAATGCCCGCACTGGCGAACTAACCCCACCGGGCATCAGGGTCTGGGCTTTTGAAAATAAAGAATTTGAGTTTGTATGGTCTAACATGTTTTTATCGCCCACGAAGGATCACGAAGCGTCACTAAGTTCTTTTCTTCGTGCCCCTTCGTGCTTCTTAGTGGGCAGTTATCTTTTCGGCGGCGGCTTTTCCAGACCGAATACAGTCAGGAATACCCACACCATTGAAATAAGCGCCGGCCAAGGCTAAGGTTGGCAGAGCATCGATTTTGTTTTGCAGCGCGGCAACGCGCGCTTGATGACCTAAGTGTAATTGGGGAATGGCATTGCGCCAACGGTGAATATACTGTCGCGTTGGATCAGCCGTAATGTTGAGCGTTTCTTTGAGTTCCGCAATTGCTATCGCTAGCAGTTCGGCATCCGACTTTTGGGTAATGTCAGTGCCATACCGGCCAAGGTATAGGCGCAATAGCACTTGCCCTTCGGGCGCACGCGCCGCCCATTTTTGCGAAGACCACGTACAAGCGATTGCCTCGCGCCCTTCAATGCGCGGGCTAACGTAGCCATAGCCTTGGGGCAAAATCACCTGACCCGCATTGAACGCCAACGACACTATTGCGCTTGAGCCATATGGGAACGCCGCCAACTCAGCGGCAATATGCGGCAGCAATACTCCTGCAACCGGCGCGGATGTCGCCACAATCAGCGCATCATAGGACACCCCATTGATGCTCCAGCCTGTTGCGGTTTGCGTAACACTGTCCACGGCAGTACTGAGTTGAACCGTGCCCACTGGCAGCGCCGCCATCAACGCCTCAATAAGGGTTGACATGCCGCCAGCAAAGGAGACAAACGGCGGCACCGGACTAGCGTTCTTTGGCCCAGCTGATTGCAAACCTTTGGTTAGGCTGCCATGTGTTTCTACCATTGTTCGGAGTTGTGGAAACGTGGCCGCCAAGCTGAGTAAGTCTGCCCGTCCGCCATAGATACCCGCCAACAACGGTTCAATCATGGTCTGAAACAGTTCAGCCCCGAAACGCTGCGTCATAAAGTCCGCAACTGAAATGTCACTGTCTGGCAAGTCAGCGGGAATATCTGGCTCTTGTTTAGCCCGCGCCACTGCGCTTTCAGACAACAGCGTACTCGCGCTTAACGCCGATAAATCAGCAGGCACTAAGCCGCTCAGGCCGCTCGGCAAGTCGTGTAAAGCACCACCGCGCAAGACGTAAGTACGCGCGTGTTCAGGCTGACGGCCTTGCAACTTATGTTCAAGATCCAATGCGCGTACCAGCGCTAGCCCACCTGGCTTTCGTGACAGAAATGAATCAGCACCAGTTTCCACAACGAAGCCATTGTCCGCCAGCGTTCGTAATTTTCCGCCGGGCGTTGCCGCACGCTCAAACACGCTAAGCTGCCAATCTGGCTGGGCTTGATGCAGATAGTACGCAGCACTAAGGCCAGAGATCCCTGCCCCAATAATCGCGACGTTACGCGGTGATTTTGAAGCCATCCACCTTGTCTTGGATAATTTCAGCAAGCTGCTCAATAAACAACGGATCAGTGTTTAGGGCTGGCGGACGTACGAGGCGAATGCCTGCTTCTTTGGCTGCTGCCTGCGCCTCAATATCAATATCAAATAGGATTTCGACGTGGTCGCATACAAAACCAACGGCGATGCTGATCACATTGAAGATGCCTTTCTCTGCCAAGGTAGGCACATAATCTTCTAGCTGCGGCCCTAACCACGGCTCTGGGCTGCGCCCTTCAGACTGATAGCTCCACGACCACTGGTCGGCGCGTAGCCCAGCCTTAGCCGCAATCAATCGCGCGGTTTCTTGCAATTGATCATCATAAGGATCGCCTTGTTTGATGATCCGCACCGGCAAACTATGGGCACTAAACACAACGTGTACATCGTCACGTTCGGCTTCCGGCCACTCAGCCAGCCCCATATGCACCCGATTCGCAAATGCTTCGATCATTTTTGGAGCATCGTGATAGCTGGTGATATGCGCAAAGTCGATCTCACCGCGATACATCTCTAAACCCGCTTGGATTTTCTTCTGATACTTCGCAATGCTCAAGCTGCTGTAATGCGGCGCAAGCACCATGCTTACCGCCTGCTCAATGCCGTCTTCCAGCATTTGCCCAACCACATCTTCAATCCACGGTGCCCAGTGCCGCATGCCAAGGTAGAACTTGACTTCGTTTGGATCAAAGTGTTCAGCGATGGCAGCAATTTGCGCTTTCGTAAATTCGAGCAGTGGTGACTTACCGCCAATGCTGCGGTAGTTATTGGTGATTTCGTCTAGAACCGCCGGTGTTGTTGGCCGTCCGTTCCGGATGTCGGCCAAGTAACCTGGTAGTTCATCCAGCGATTCTGGCCCACCGTAGGCCATGATGAGAATTCCGATTTTTGGAGTAGTCATTGTTGCTTATTTGTTTCAACGCGGAGACGCAGAGGGCGCGGAGTTTTTAGTTTTTGCCGCTGACGAGCGGGACGAGCTGGGATGATTTTTATTTATCCGCCTCGTCTCTCGTCCGCGGCAAGTTTTTTCTCCGCGTCCTCAGCGCCGCTGCGTTTACTTTTATTTCTGGGTCTGTTCACGCACGTAATCTACGGTGCGCTGTACGTTTTCGATTGGCGTATTCGGCAGAATGCCATGACCGAGATTGAAAATGTAACCATCGTGCCCTTTGGCTTCAGCGAGGACTTGGTCAATGCGATAGCGGAGTTCACGCCACGGCGCGAGCAAGGCAATTGGGTCAAGATTGCCCATAACTGCCATATCGCCCGCTTTTGCCCAGGCGTTACTGAGCGGCATGCGCCAATCTGCCCCGAGCACATCGCCCCCACAAGCGGCAACCTCTTCGAGATATGCCGCCGTGCCGGTGCTGAAATTGATAAACGGCACATCGACTTGACGCTTTACGGCGGCGATCAGCTTCGTGTTATATGGCTGCACATATTGAATGTAATCTGCTTTGCTAAGCGCAGCGCCAGCCCATGAGTCAAATAGCTGCAATGCGCTTGCACCAGCTTTGACTTGCTTCACAAGATAGTCAACTTCAACCGTCACGAGTTTGTCCATCAACCGTTGCCATGCTGACGGATGGGTATACATCAGTGCTTTGGTCTTGGCATACACCTTGGAGCCACCGCCTTCAATGGCATAGCTCGCCAGCGTAAACGGTGCCCCCGCAAACCCAATTAGCGGCGTATTCTTCGCTTCGAGCTGCGGCGCTACCAGCTTGATGGCATCTAAAGTACCTTGCATGCTGGCTTCGGCTGGAGGTGTCGCCAACATATCAATGGCCTTCGTGCTATCCAAAGGGTTTTCAATTTGCGGGCCTTTGCCAGCAATAAAGTCGAGCTTTAGCCCCATGCCGGTCAATAAAGGCAGAATGTCAGAAAAGATGATGGCCGCATCGAACCCAAAGGCATTGATCGGCTGCATCGTGACTTCGGCTGACAATTCCGGCGAGTTGATGACGTCAAGCATGCTGTGCTTCGCCCGAATCGCACGATAGTCGGCCATGTAACGCCCCGCTTGGCGCATGAACCAGATTGGGGTTTGGTCAGTCGCTTCGCCAAGACAGGATTTGATAAACCGTGTCTCGCGAAGGGTTGGATTGATTGGAATTTTTTGAATTGGTCGCAT
>JAHDBS010000353.1 GCA_020630225.1 Anaerolineales bacterium
AACCGAATATCTTAGAGATGTTAATCACTATTGACGTTAGGCAATGAGACCTATGCTGACAGGAATTTGGATGCCAGCGTTTCTGGTAGTCCTGCTTTTAGTAGCCAGTCAAATTGGGGAAATTTATCCGATTGTGACTGGAACTACCATCCTCCAAAGTCTTACTCAGCAGAGCTAATATTTATCCAAAACTCAAAGATCATAACAGGGAGCCGCAGAATTTCATGCCAATACAGACTATCTTGCCTGACGAATTTCCTGCCCTAATTGCAAAGCAAGGGCTTCTACTGCGCACAGAGTTTTTCAACAGAAATGTACACATTTCAGAGGCCGAGTTAGAGGTAAAGCTGCAACCTTACTTAGCACAAGGGGAAGTTTTGCATTGGGTAGGTAACCCTGTCCAAGGTGTAATTGCAGAGTCTTGGGCAAGCCAAATCGCTGATGTTGCTGTGTATGCGTTCTATGTGTTTTGCCTAATTCAAACAGGTCAACTTATTGGGTCCTTTACATTACAACTGCACCCAAGCAACTTCCTAGTTGAGACTTTTGTGATGTTTGCAATTGTGTTTTTATACCGACTACAGTTTAACGCTGCTGACTTTCGCGCTTACACCTATTATGGCCTTAGCAATATCGGCGTGATTACAGTTCAACCGACACTCTCATTGGTAGTAAAGAACACAAAACACAACCTAATTGTCACGCGCCTAAATTGGCAAGATGTAAAAACAATCGAATTTATTTTCGATACAGAAAGCGCCTGCGGAATTGCGTTCAAACGCCGCCGCTCACAGCAGCGACATGTGGCCTTTGTCACGTTACCAAACCTTGAGCGTGTTTACGAAATTGCAGGCCAAATTGGATCTCGCTATAACCCGCGAATTACTTTACATCAGGAACTATAAAAAACGCACCTCAGGTGTATACAAACTCATAACGCGAAGCGATTACGTCTTACCAACCTCAACCCTTTCACCACCTTCAGACGCTGAAACAGACGCATGCGCCTTCACTTCGCTACGTGCACGCCATTTTCTAGTCCAACGCCAAATTAGGACAACAGGAGCGCCAAACAGGATTAGAAACGGCAGTACACGGATGACAAAATAGATCACGCCATCTGTCAAGTTTTGCATGCCTGTCGCTAACTCGTCTGTAGAGTCACTAATAGCTTCAACTGGAGTCCAGCCCGGTGGCGTAGCAGTTGGTGTTGGGATTGGGGTCATCGTTGGTGTTGGTGTAGGTGTAAGCGTAGGTTCAACATAATATGGGGTCAATCGAATATTGATCAGCGACAAGCGTGATGCTTCTTGCAGATATTTCATCTGGCCTTTTAGCAGTTCTATCTCCTCTCGAATATCGTTGAGCTGATCATGTACACGCAGGACGTCTTCCGTTTTCGTCGCACTCTCCATAATCGTCATCAACTGCGCTTCTGTCACTTCAAGATTGCGCACCCGGCTACGTAGATCAGTAAATTTGTCAGTGACATCATTACCCTCACTGTTTTCGTAGTCTACAAAGACAGCCATTGCGCGCAACCGTTGTAACGCTGTCTGATAATTCTCTGAACTGACACGAATTGAAATCGTGCCCTGTTTGAGCATTTCAGCATAGGCATCTCGACCATACTCTTCGTCAGACAAATTTGTAGTGACAACAAAGCCACCCAAATGGATAGCCATTGTCGCAATTGAATTCGCCGCCTTTTGCGGATCTTCTACTGTCAAGCCAATGTTGGCGGTGTAGATCACCATCCGTCCTGATTGATATTGATCAGCAGCCCCATTACTCACCAGCACAACATCACTTTCGCCTGAACTAGCTTGTGCCAGTTCAGGCTCTGAGTCTAGCGATGCTTCAGACTCAAGATTAGTCTCCACGACGATGTCTTCACGCGGTTGAGCGCGCGGGGCATCAACCAATGACTCCTCAAGCTCAGGTGGAGCAGACCCACCACACGCCACAAGTAGCAATACAGTCAAAAGGAATAATATAAAAAGTAATTGTTTCTTCATTAGGTTAGTCTCTTTCTTGTTCGCAACAGCTTTACAGCATTGCAAGGTAAATTTATGGTTTGGTTCGCGGTGTAGCACGACTAGTCCACAGACTTGTCTGAGACGTAAGCCTCTGTAACGCAGCTACAAGCAATGAAAAATAGGATCAGTAAACTAAGCGCAAGGAATTTGCGCTTAAAAGCTTGATATTCATTTGGAAGGTTCTCTAGATTAGATCAGGTGAAAATGCGCTTGTGCCGCCTATTAGAAGAGTGACATAGGCACCATCACATTGATGGTCTTATTCATCAAGCTGCACTTCGGGTAATGTTTGTTGCTGCACACTACTACGCAACACTTTTAGTTCTGAGTCTCGCAAATAGCGAGCGTTAGGGGCACGTCCTTGAATTTGATAGACAGCATCAGCTAAGGTTTGTTGATAGCGCTGCAGCAAGCGTGCTTGCTCTGCAATTTGAGCATCATTAGTCAATTCATAAATCGCATTTAGTTGAGCTTCTAGCTGCCCAGACAAGTACCAAGCGGCTTCATAACGTTCGGCGTCAAACAAGTCAGAAATCTCTTTCAAGCCTTCAGCTGTATCTTGAATGACCACATTCCGATAGACTTCAAGATCCCATAATGGGTTATGACTAAATAAGCCATCATGTAGTTCAACAATGACATCTTGGGTTTGTGTGCGCTTGCGTAGACCGTCTTCATCAAAGTAGGTTATTGACACCGTTGCAATCTTTTGCGGGCCTGTGCCATAAGCTGTAACGTCTCCCGCTGTTAGTATTGCTAGTAGCACTTGGGAAGAGTTGGTCGACAAATCCCACAGTGGCACAACCAATCCACTGGCATTGATTTTGTTGCGGCTCACACCAGTCATCTGTGTCAACTCAATCCCTGGTTCTGGCACCAACGTCATTTTGATATTAGTCGCAACCATGTCCCTAAACGTTGCAGCGTTATCTTCAAATACGCGCTCAACTTCAGCAGGGCCATCAAGATAGACATAGCTGCCATTGCCTTGTGCCGCTAAGGTAGTCAGCAACTCACGACTATAGGTAGCACCCATACCTATCGTACTCATCCGGATACCTTGCGCGTTGTAAGCCAGCGCGTCTGCAGCAATCTGCTCTGCATTCGTCACGCCACGGTTTGCCGCTCCATCGGTAAGCAAAATCACACGGTTATTACGCCGAATATCAAAGTTCGCATCGACTTGAGCAAACCCCGCTAACATGCCAGCATGTAGATTACTGCCGCCTTTGATCTCAATCGCGCTGACAGCGGTTTGCACCCAATCGCCGCTGTCAACAAAACGAGCTTCAGACACAACTGTGACCTCATCGTTATAGGTCACAATAGACACCAAATCATCTGGATCTAACTGCGCAACAAATGTTTTCAGCGACTTTATAACGAGTGGCATTTTGTCGGGAGCAGTCATACTCTCGCTCGCATCGATTACAAAGGCGAGGTTTAGCGGACGCGATTGCGTTGCATGATCAATTTCGCGTGCTTGCAAGCCAATTTGGAGATAAGCATCACCACCTGTAATCGGCAATTGTGTGTTGCCCAGTCGAACATCTAAGCTGACAGCAGTATTAGATGGAGCCGGGAATTGTTGCTCAAAGTACTGTAAATACTCAGCCACCCGAATATCTTGTGCGGCCAAGATCTCACCCCGATTGATCGAAGCGCGTGATTCAACATACTCAGCTTCAGGCGCGCTTCCACCACAGGCAGCCAATACCAATGCCACCACCAGAAGCGTGGCAAAGAGAATAATGCGTGTCTGTTTCCACATAATTAGGTCTCGTTACTAAGGTTGCTAGAAAAAATGTTCAGTGGTTTGCAGACAGCGCTACTTGCTTCTGGCCAGAAAACAGCCGAACGTACCGCTATTGTCGGGGGTTTATGCGTTGCATTTCAATATCCAAAAGTGTAACATTCGGTGCAACAGGCCTTTTTTACTGTCACAATGCAATCATTTGGGGAATTACTAGACTTTTATGCTAAGCGAACTGGCGTGAGCGACACAGAGCTCAGCCGGACGCTAGGCGTCAGTCGTCAGACCATCTTTCGCTGGCGCGAAGGCAAAACTAGTCGTCCGCGCTATCGGGATGATGTGCTCAAAGTTGCCGAAAAATTACGGCTCACTGCTGAAGAAACCAATACACTACTCCTAGCAGCGGGATTTCCTCCCAACGCGCTGCCTGCTGAAGCGCCCTCGGAAACAACACCCACTCAAGAACAATCCGCTCCCGCAGTTCAAGAAGCAGCGATCGCCACTAGTTCCACTCAGCGCTGGCGCTGGCTAACCTTGGCGTTAGTGTTATTACTCGCTGGCATTGGGATTTCGCAAATTCGCCGGCCGTCTACGTCTCAACCAGATAGCGAGCCCGTTGCTGTTTTAGAGACCAATGGGGATGCAACCATTGCAATTGCCACCTGTGAAATTAGCCCTGGCAATCGTCTTCAATCACGCTTAGTAGATGCTTTAGAGCGTGAAATTCGCAATAATCGTATCGAAAATATTAGCGTTATGTCGCTCGACAATGAAGCTACAGCTGACACGTTAGACCCGTCACACTCCCTAACGCTCTATTGTGATTACAGTCAACGTCCTGCAACGCTGCGGCTCGGCCACCCTAACGTCACATCAGGGGCAGAAACAATCAATCGCTATGAAATGTTATCTCCAGATGCTGGGTTTGCGCTAACGTTCGGCAGCGACTCTTTGAATGCGCAAGCGATGGCTTGGGTAATGCTCGGTCAACTAGCGTTCAATACTGCTGACTATGACAGCGGATTTACTTATTTCGCCAACGCCATTGCTCTGCTTGAAAATCCAGATGCCGACTATCGTGCGCAGCTACAAGCGGTCGAATGTACTGGGCGTGCCGTCATGCAGCAACCTGCGACAGCTATTGCTTACTGTGACGCAGCCTTAATGCATCGACCAGAGTGGGGACAGCTATA
>JAHDBS010000354.1 GCA_020630225.1 Anaerolineales bacterium
CTGCTCGTTTAGGAATTTTCCTGAAACAATGTCTTGAGTTGCCCGTTCGACTTCGCTCAGGGAGGGCGGATGAACTTGATGCGTCCCCCACTGACCGAAGTGGAGGTGCAACTCAAGTCGTTTCTTGCCTGAACTCCGCGCAGAAAATGGCCGTGCTTCAAACTGAAAGGTAGCTAGTTTTATGACTTACTTTATTGGCATTGATACCTCAACGACAGCAACCAAAGCGTTGCTCATTGATACTGAGGGCGACGTTCAAGGTGTGGCGTCAAGTGCGTATGACTATGAGACACCGCAGCCATTATGGAGCGAACAACACCCTGATTTGTGGTGGCAAGCGACGGTTGATAGCATTCGTCAGGTGCTAGCCGACACTGGCATCAGTGGGGAACAGATCGCTGGCATTGGGTTGACGGGGCAAATGCATGGTCTCGTCTTGCTAGATGCCAATCAACAAGTTATTCGGCCAGCGTTGCTTTGGAATGATCAACGCACTGGGGCTGAATGTGACGAAATCCGTGAGCGCATTGGTGCCCAGCGCCTGATTGAAATTACTGGCAATGACGCATTGACAGGGTTCACTGCGCCCAAAATTCTTTGGGTCAAAAATAATGAGCCGCATAACTTTGCCAGCATTGCGCACATTCTGCTGCCCAAAGACTATGTACGCTTAAAACTAACCGACACGTTTGCGTCGGATCGCGCTGGCGGTGCTGGCACGCTATTGTTTGATATAAAAACGCGGACGTGGTCGCCCGAGGTGACCTCAGCGTTAGGCATTGATCCGAGTTGGCTGCCAAGCACCTTTGAAGGCACGGCAGTAACCGGCGTGGTGTCAAAAATAGCAGCCGACGCGACTGGCCTGCGCATTGGCACACCAGTCTTTGGCGGCGGCGGAGATCAGGCGGCGAATGCGGTTGGAACCGGCGCTGTTTCAGAAGGGATTGTGGCGCTGAGCTTAGGGACATCTGGGGTTGTCTTTGCGACAACAGATGCGCCGCTCATCGAGCCTGAAGGGCGGTTGCATGCGTTCTGCCACGCTGTGCCCAACAAATGGCATCTGATGGGGGTAATGCTCTCTGCGGCGGGTAGCTTGCGTTGGTACCGAGACACCGTTGCGCCTGACATGGCGTTTGACGACTTATTGGCGCCAGCCGCGGACATCCCCGCCGGGGCAGAAGGATTGGTATTTTTGCCTTATCTCACTGGCGAACGTACGCCGCACCCTGACCCGTTAGCGCGCGGCGCATTTATTGGGCTGACCGTGCGCCATACCCAAGCGCATATGACGCGGGCGGTCTTAGAAGGCGTTGCCTTTGGCTTACGCGATAGCTTAGACCTCATGCGCTCTGCCGGGTTGGCGACTATTGATCAGATTCGGATTTCAGGTGGGGGCACCCGCAGTACGCTGTGGCGGCAGATTATTGCCGATATTTTGGACACCGAGTTAGTCACGGTGAACTCAGTCGAGGGCGCGGCCTATGGGGCAGCAATCTTGGCGGCGGTGGGCGCTGGTCAATATCCAGACGTGGCAACTGCTTGTGACGCGATGATCACGGTGACTGGTAGGACTCAGCCAAGTGGTACCGATTATGCCAAGCAACACGCCGTGTATTCAGCGTTGTACCCCGCCTTGAAGGATATTTATCCGCAGTTAGGGTAGTCGTTTCAGATTACGAATTGCGAGGGTGAAGATGGGTCTTAGTCCCATCTCCGCCCTTTTGTGCGCTCGCGTCCCTTTGAAATCGTGAGATGTGTTACGGTTGATTCCATTGAAGGAGAATACTTATGCCTGCTGCCAATCGCCTTACTCGCTTTTCTGACCGCGTTGAAAACTACATCAAATATCGACCGCGTTATCCGGATGCTGTTTTAGAGGTGTTGCGCGAACATACTGATCTTACGTCTGATGCGATTATTGCGGACATAGGTTCAGGGACAGGAATCTTTAGCGAGCAGCTCCTTGGCGCAGGACAACAAGCGGTCATTGGCGTTGAGCCAAACGATGCAATGCGGGCTGCGGCTGAAGACTTGTTAGCACAGTACACGGGCTTTCAAAGCATTAATGGGACGTCTGAAGTCACGCACATCGCCTCGCACAGCGTTGATCTCATTGTCGCGGCGCAAGCGTTTCATTGGTTTGATCCAATCCCTACACGCCAAGAATTTCGGCGTATCCTCAAGCCCAACGGTTGGGTTGCCTTGCTATGGAATGCGCGCTTTCGCCATGAGACGCCATTTATGGCAGGGTATACAGCTCTGCTCGAAACCTATTGCCCTGACTATAAAGACGTAGAGCATGGACGTGCTGAAGCGAATAATTTGGTAACGCTCTATGGTACTGCACCGCGTTGCATCACGATGCCCAATGCACAATACTTTGACTTTGAGCAGCTCAAAGGGCGTTTTCTTTCCTCCTCTTATTCCCCAAAGCCCAATAGCACGCATTATTCTGCAGCCATGCGTGCACTAACAGAGTTGTTTGCCGCACATGCTCAGACGGGCCAAATTGCATTTGAATACACAACAAAGGTGTACCTCGGCCAAGTATCAAAGTGATGTGACTTTCGTTATTGTTGGTAAAGATCCGCAATATTTCGTAGTCTGTTTTTATAAAAAATAAGAATTGTGACTAAATGGGTATCGAATGTCATATTTTTTTTAGTCTAAAAGCTGAGTATACTGAAATTACAGTTATTGCAACTTATTAGACGATAGCCGAATTAGAGGGTCTCTGAAACGAGAGGCGCGCCAGTAATCAATCAATATAAATATTCACGGTAAACAATACTGAATGGCCTCTACCCAAACCTTTTCCCTGCCAGAGACAGAGCTGCAAACAACATCGCAATGGTTGCGGGTTTGGACCATTAAGCTGGGAATGGTACGTAGCGTATTGTTTGCCGCTTTGCTGGCGGCATTACTGTCTAGCTTAGTGATGTTGTTGGTTGGTTTCTTCATGGGCTATCGCACCTTTGAAGAGTATCGACTCGGTCTTATTTTTTCAACGGTTGTGCCATTTCTAATTTCAACCACTCTCGGTGTGCCAGTTGTCCGCATGATTATGGACTTGCACTTGGCTGAGAAAGAAATGCGTTACCATGCAACGCATGACACGCTCACGGGGCTGTTGAATCGCCGCACGGTGCTAGAGCGCGTCGAATATTTCTTCCAAATTGCCTCGCGTGAGAAACATAGCTTTTCCATCGTATTAGCAGATATCGATGATTTTAAGAATATCAATGACACGTATGGACATGCAGCTGGCGATGCAGTCCTCGCAGAGTTAGGCGTGCTGTTTAACTCAAATTTACGGGCTAGCGACTCAGTTGGGCGCTATGGGGGGGAAGAATTTGTCTTCTTTTTGCCATACGCCAGCATAGAAGCAGCTAAAGAATTCACTTCTAGACTGCATAAAATGGTGAATGAAAAAGTGATCTCGGTTGCCAATCAATCCCTAGGGGTCACATTGAGCATTGGAATTGCGAACTACCGTCCTGAGGTGTCGCAAAGCGTTGATGACCTGCTTTCTGCGGCAGATAGCGCAATGTACGTTGCCAAGAACCGCGGTAAGAATCGGACCGTGGCCTTTGGAACAGCCACCCTTTCCACCGACTCAATTTCCTCGTTCCAAAACAGCTAATCCTGCTTATATTCCATACCTGCCAGTAAAATGGGCAGAGAGGAAGATAAGTGACCACCCCAACAACATCAACATCATTATTTGGCTCTGGAGCAGGGGCTTTGCTTTCTGCTGCGGTGAGCGCTGCGTTAGTCGGTTTTGCTGGCTCCGTTGCGATTATTCTAGAGGCAGCTAGGGCTGTAGGCGCAACGACAGACCAAGCTGCGTCTTGGGTCATGGTGCTGTGCATCGGGATTGCGATTGCAAGCATCGGCCTGTCTTATCGCTACCGCATGCCCATTATTACCGCGTGGTCAACGCCAGGAGCGGCGCTCATTGCAGTGAGTGCGGTTGGACTGGGAATGCCCAAAACCGTTGGTGTCTTTCTCATTGCAGCACTACTGATGGTGCTTACCTCACTCATTCGGCCGCTCTCTCAGCTTGTAACGCGCATTCCGAAAACAATTGCTGCCGCGATGCTAGCGGGGATTCTGCTGCCGTTTTGCTTGCGAATGGTCAGTGCGGTGCAAGACTTGCCAGCACTAGTCTTGATTTTGATTGTTGCCTTTTTCGTGATTCAACTCTGGCGGCGGAATTTAGCGGTGCCCTTGGTTTTGCTATTGAGCGTCGTGCTAGCGCTAGTGACAGGTCTGACGCGTACTGACTGCTGTGGCGTGAGTATTGGTCTGCCAGTCTGGGTAACACCACAATTTGAGTGGAGTAGCCTTTTAGGCATCGCGCTGCCGTTCTTCATTGTCACCATGGCCTCGCAAAATTTGGCTGGTGTTGCAGTCATGAAGGCCGACGACTATGAAGCGCCTGCCGCTGCGATTTTTGGCTTTACAGGGCTGCTTTCCCTCTTGACCGCTCCCTTTGGTGGCCATGCTGTTTGTCTCTCCTCGATAACGGCTTCAATATGTACTGGCCCGAGCTGTTATCCCGAACAAGATCAGCGTTGGCGGGCAGGTGTGTTCTATGGCTGGTGCTATGTTGCGCTGGCGCTGCTGGCACAACCTGCCGTTGAACTGTTGTTTGCTTTGCCGCAGCCGCTCATTACTGCCGTCGTAGGGCTGGCTTTACTTGGTCCATTGGTCGGTTCCATCAAAGTGGCCTTAGCTGGTGATGCAAATGCAAACCAAGCCGCGATTGTTACCTTTGTCGTAGCGGCGTCAGGGGTGACATTGTTTGGTCTAAACGCCGCGCCTTGGAGCTTGATAGCGGGTTTAGGGTTGGCTGGACTGCAGCGATTATTCGGGCGTATTAACAATTAATGATTATCAATTCAGCAGTTAATTATTGTCCCTTAGCCTCTTGGTAGCGGCCGTCCTTCAACAATTTTTTCCAGCGCAAAGCTTGA
>JAHDBS010000355.1 GCA_020630225.1 Anaerolineales bacterium
TGGGAGATAGTTTAGGGGTAGAACAGCGGGTTCTGGTTCCGTCAGCCCAGGTTCGAATCCTGGTCTCCCAGCCTAGAAGGTCGGCGCAAGCTGGCCTTTTTTGATTCAAGCACACGCGCCAAACACTTAGCACTCGCAACTACGAATGAGTGCTATCCACGTCGCCATTGATGACACACTGCCGCTCTGTAGGGTCTTATGACAAAAAAACAAGATGCGTCAAAAATTATTGCAACATCTTATTAGACCCTACTGCTGCTTTCCTGTTGCGTCTTAATATTCTAGAAAATTGTTTCAGTTTGAATTGAAACGCAGTTTGCATCGTCAACAAACCTAGAAATTTCTTAACCGCAGACGCGAACACTTTTTTGTAAGCTAAAAGTGTCTCCGAGACAGTGCACACTTCACATCCGTTGGTAGTAGTTTCACCGTGGTAAGTGAGCAAGAGGGTCCTGACTTTCGTTTGTACGAAGCGGGGCTTTTTTGTTTAAGCGCAAGTCGCAACTCAAGATAACGCCTCACCATCATTCGCATATGTAATGCCCCACTGCTTGCGAAGCGTATCCATAATTCGCATACTTTCTATGGTGGCCTGATGCGGCATGCGTGGACATTCGAGTAACCCTTGGTTGAGCGCGTCCTGCACGGCCTGTGCTTCGTAGTTATATCCATTCCCTACAACTGGCACCCAATAGGTTTTACGATTCAGCCTGCCGCGCATCGCTCTTAGCTGCGGGGCAAATTTACCAAACACCCGGCGAATGAGCGGGCTAGCCTTTGCTTTTGTTGCCAACGTTCCAACACTGGCCGACTGCATGTCCGGGTCACCCGAGCGGTACACTGTCAATTTCTCAGGCCGAAACATCGGCGCATGCACATGGATATAGCCTTTCGTGCCGTATACCCATGCATCCGTTGGCGTTTGCGTACGCACGGAACCACTCAAATTTGCGAGCCGCCCATCGCTGTAGCGCAGTGACAGCATGCACTGCTCATCCACGCCAGTGTTACCAATTGCAGCCACCCCTTGGATGTCTTCCGCTTGCCCAAGTAGCAGTTGCGCCAGCGCCAACGGATAGATTCCAACGTCTAGCAGCGCCCCGCCCCCAATGGCTGGATCTAACAATCGGCTTTGGGCATCATACTTAATACGAAAGCCAAAGTCAGCTTGCAACATGCGCACTTCGCCAATAGCATCGGCCGCAATTAGTTCTTCTAACTTCCGAATGGCAGGATTGAACCGCATCCACATGGCTTCCATAATGAACAATTTTTGCTGCTTAGCATACGCAAGCAATGCTTCAGTTTCAGCTAGGTTGATCGTAAATGGCTTTTCACAGAGCACATGCTTCCCTTGTTGGAGACAGAGCATGCTGTTTTCAAAATGCAGTGTATGCGGGGTTGCGATGTAAATTACATCTACATCGGCTGCTGCTAGAGCTTCATAGGAGCCGTAGGCTTCTGGCACGTTGTAATCGCTGGCAAACTTGTCGGCACTTGCTTGCGTGCGAGAGCCAACCGCAATAAGTTCTGCATCTGGCACGTAAGTCAGGCCGATTGCAAATTGTTTGGCAATGTTGCCAGTGCTAAGAATGCCCCAGCGCGTTTTAGTCGTCATAGTCAGGTCAGGGTTGAGTGTCGCCTGCGACAGGCATAATTAAGAGCACTCATCTCAAAATATTATTGTGAAACGTCCTTAAAGCAAAAACGGGTTGATGCAAGTGTAGCTGCACCAACCCGCTTTCTCAATAGACGAATTGTTTATTGGGTGCCGAGCAATTCAACTTCGAAGATGAGCGTTGCGCCACCAGGAATAATGCCCCCTGCGCCGCGGTCGCCATAGCCGAGTTCTGCTGGGATAACCAACTGGCGCTTGCCGCCAACCTTCATCCCTTGCACGCCTTCTTCCCAACCTGCAATCACGCGTGCTGCGCCAATTGGGAAACTAAATGGAGCACCACGGTCAAGCGAACTGTCGAATTTAGTGCCGTCGGTCAGCCAACCTGTGTAGTGTACGCTAACAGTGTCGCCATCTTCAGCAATATCACCTGTCCCAACTTCAAGATCATAGATCTTCAGGCCAGTTTCTGACACAATGTAGTCGTCTTGCGCCACTTCTTGCGGTGCAGCTGGACTACCCGCCAAAATTTTGACAAGCTCAACATCAAAAATCAGCGTTGCACCGCCAGGGATCACACCACCAGCGCCAGCATCACCGTAGCCAAGGTGTGGTGGAATAATCAAAGTGGCTTTACCGCCTTCTTTGATCATGCCAATGCCTTCGTCCCAACCGGCAATCACACGGCCTTGGCCAAGTGGAAAGCTAATTGGTTCGCCACGACCATATGAGCTGTCAAATTCGGTGCCGTCTTCCAACGTCCCAACGTAGTGCACAGAAACCAGTTCACCCGGTTGTGGCGTGTTCCCCGTACCTTGCTCAATGTGTCGAATTGTTAGGCCGCTGGCCGTAATAATATCGCCGCTATCTGTCACAGTAACCTCTTCTTGTTCTGCTGCTACAGCCTCTTCTGAGTCTTCTTGGGCAGTGTCTACTTGAACGTCTTCTGCCGCAACTGCATCCGCTGTAGTTGTCGTATCTTCATTGCCGCCACCGCACGCAGCTAGTGAGAGCGCGAGCAGCAAAAGCAATCCAATTTTAGTGAATTTCAAAACAATCTCCATCCAAATAATGAAACTTGATGTGCAAGTTTGCACATCAAACCAGTGTACCTGATTTTTGTTGCTGATGGGGCAGAAATTCTTACGCTCTGTAGACGAATGGACTGTTGTTTAGCTACCACCGAAAAACAACATTGAGATTGGAAATGCGAGGAATAAACAAATGCCTGTTAGCGCTGACTAAGCACACTTACCGCTTCAAGCTCGGCGGTAATTCTGGGAGTAGTCGTGCATCCAAAACGCCCCAGAGTCCCACCAAAATCGCTTCTGCAGCGTCGTGCTTAAGGCTAGTAGGCTTAGGCGCGCCAGACCAAATAATGACATCAAGCGCCAGTTGCATTGCTTTTCGTTTAGCATCACTACCAGAGCGCTGCTCGCGGGGATATAACAATTGTTTGCGCCAAGTCTCAGCGCTAATCGTCGTGCAGATCAGGTCGCGTTTGGCAGCCGCGCGCTGCCAAGGGTTCGCATATTTACCGCTCCCTTCAATGACCAAATATTCAATTTCCGTGTGCTCTTCAAGTAAACCAAAAATCGCTCGTCGCAGTTGGTTGGAGTTCCCAAACTGCTTCGAGCGATACCATTCTAGTTTTCCTCTGTAGTTGTAATACGCAAGGCCTGTGCGCAGGCCAACATCAACCGCGAGAAGCATGATCTAAATCGTAAGCGCGTGCAAAAAGCCTTTATCTAAATTGGACGCTATTTAGACGATTTCCAATTCCTGTTTATAAGCATCGCCACTAATCAGCCGTTCGGCGATGATGCTACTAGACAACACGCCAGGCAGCCCTGCACCAGGGTGTGTGCTAGCCCCGACGAAGTACAAGTTCTCAAACTCTTCAGACTTATTATGTGGGCGGAACCACGCAGACTGCGTCAACGTTGGTTCAATTGAGAACGCCGATCCTTGCCAGCTGTTGAGCGTGTCACGGAAGTGTAATGGATCAATATAGTGTTCAGCGATGATATTTTCACGCAAGTCTGGCAGATAGTTTTCTTCTAGGAATTCTAAAATGCGCTCCTTGTAAATTGGGGCAAACTCTTCCCAGTCTGTGCCCGAGCCAAGGTGTGGCACGGGAGAAAGCACATAGAAGTTTTCACATCCATCGGGCGCCAAGCTTGGGTCCGTATACGTTGGCATGTGCAAATATAGAGAGAAATCGTCTGCCACAATCTTCTTTTTGAAGATGTCTTCCAGCAAATGCTTATATCGCTTACCTAAGATAATGTTGTGATGCCGCAGGCCAGTATCGGTATATCGGCGTTTTGTGCCAAAGTAAATGACAAACAACGACATGCTATATCGGGTACGTTCTAACTTACGCTGTGTATATTTACGTTTCTTTTGCTTTTTCAACAACGTGCTATAGGTATATGCGACATCGGCATTACACACTACATGGTCAGCTTCAAAGTGTTCACCGGTTGCCAGCGTGACGCCATTTGCCGTGCGGTTTTCATCCACTGTGATTTCAGCGACATCGGCCTCAGTATGAATGGTGCCCCCGACGTCTTCGAAGAGTTGACCCATCGCGCGCACCAAGGCCCCAGTGCCACCCATTGCAAACCAAACGCCCCACTCTTTTTCTAAATAGTGGATCATGGCATAAATGGACGGTGAGTCAAACGGATTTCCACCAATCAAAAGTGGATGGAAAGAGAAGCACTGGCGCAAAAAGTCATCTTCAATGAACTGCATTGCGTACTTGTACACGCTCAGGTAAGACTGCATCTTGATTAGGTCTGGCGCGACCTTGAGCATGTCTGTAAATTGCAAAAACGGTTGGTCCGCCAGTTCGACAAAACCCTTTTGAAAAATGGGCTTCGTCGTTGCTAAAAAGCGACGATAGCCATCCATATCTTTTGGATTACGCTCTTTGATCTGCGAAACATTGAAATCAACGTCATCGGTATAGTCAAATGAGCGCCCGTTGTGATCGAAAATGCGGTAGAACGGATCACAGCGCACGAATTCGACATAATCCTCACGCTTTTTGCCCGCTGCCGTAAAAATATCATCAAACATAAATGGCGCTGTAATGACGGTTGGGCCGCCATCAAACTTGAATCCATTTTGTTCATAGACATAGCCACGTCCACCCAGCTTGTCACGCTTTTCCAGCATTGTGACGTCATAGCCTTTAGACGCTAAACGACAAGCGGCACCTAATCCGCCAAATCCACTACCAATTACAACGACTTTTTCTGCTGCCATGTTTTCTAGTCCTACATTGTGTCTAGTATTTGTCCAACTTTCAAATCAGTATATCGCCCAGATTTCTAAATGGCAGC
>JAHDBS010000014.1:0-2295 GCA_020630225.1 Anaerolineales bacterium
ACTATCTTTTCACAGAACCGCTGGCTCACGTGGTCTGTCATCTTTCACGTCATTATGATCCCAATCACACTAATTGGCGTTTTGGTAGATCCACGTATTTTGACTGGCGCAAATGTGTGGGTCAAACCCTTCAAATTTGCAGTCTCAGGCGCAGTTTACTCCCTAACCTTCGCTTGGTTACTGACCTATATTGTGGATCGTAAACGTTGGTTGAACTGGGCCGCCAGCATTACCGGGATCGCTCTGCTATTTGAAATTGCGCTCATTTCAATGCAAGCCTATCGTGGTGTCCGCAGTCATTTCAACAACACAACTCCGTTTGACTCAGCTGTATTTGGCACCATGGGCACAATGATTTTCCTACTGTCAGTTGCAAACTTAGTTTTGGCCTTTTTCCTTATCCGTCAAACCATGACCAACCGCGTGTTTGCTTGGAGTTTACGGATGGGAGTCTTAGCTGCGTTTGCTGGAATGATGGTTGGCCCACTCATGGTCTCACCTACACCAGATCAAATGGAAAGTATGCAAAATGGCACTTGGGATGGCTATTCGGGTGCGCATGCTGTCGGCGTTAGTGACGATGAAAGTGTTGGGTTACCGCTTGTGAATTGGAGCACAACAGGCGGGGATTATCGGCCTGCGCACTTTGTCGGGCTCCACGGGATGCAAGTACTGCCACTGTTAGGTTGGGTCCTAACGCGCAAACGCTGGGAACAACGCAATACTGAAGGTCAGCGGCTGACCGTTGTCATCGCAGCAGGGATTGGCTACATGTTGTTTACAGGCACCTTGGTGTGGCAAGCGTCACGAGCGCAATCCATCATCGCGCCAGATGCAATGACCCTCAGCGCTTTTGCCGCTCTGGCACTAGCATTGGCAGCTGTTACGGGAATAGCGTTGAGAAAAGCGACCTTAGCTAAAATTTAGAGAAGAAGAAACGAATAACGCGTGAGTAAGCCGAAATAACTCACTTATTGCTCATTACTCCAAACAGACATAAACGCCTTCATCATTGAGTTCAAGGCCAAAGAACGGGATCGGATTCAGCGTATTGCGGATCTCGGTCTCGTTCATAAAGCTGCCATCGCTGTCTGTAAGTGGCAATGAAATATGTAAATGCCGCGACATATCGGTTCGTTCTACACTTCCTGACCAAGACCCTTGATAGCCAATAATAGTGCCTTGCTCTACAAAGACCTCACGTGTACCCGGCGGAAAGGCCTCTGCAATAAACGAGGTCTCCCCATCAACAGACGCCATGTGGGTGTAATACGTCCAGAATTCACGGCCCTTAGTGATCTCAGGCAACTCCTCAAAGTCTGGATGCCGAATAACTACCGCGCTGCGCCAGCTTTCTTCGCGAGTGAGATACCCATCATACACAGCATAAATCGGCGTGATATTCTCGCCTTCAGCACTAAAAATATCTAATCCCGTGTGCTGGTAGAGCGGCCAAGCACCATCATTCCAACCAACCCCTAAGTAGCCAGACGACGGAATGATGAACGGCGCATCTCCACAGCGTTCGCCGCCAGCCAAGGTCAAATGCTCATAGGGCGACGGGTCTTCCATGTAAGCCCCAATGCGTTCAATACGCGGGCGAAATTGCTGAAAGCGAAAAAAAACAAACGCGGCATAGCCACCAACAATCAACGCGCCCACAGCCGTCAGCGACCAAATTACCCGATTGCGAAAATGCCAAAATGTGACATAGACCAAGGCTAAGAATATAAGCAACCCGACAACGCGCATCACTGGCTGGCGTCGAAAGTAAGCCAGCGTGACATAAGCAATAATCGCCATCGCAGCTAAGCTGATAAATGACCAAAGAATTCGATTAAGTTGCGGAGTTTGTTCGGTTTGCATCGCGCGTGACTATAGCGGATTCGCATGAGGGTAATGTGAGAGACCTACAGAGATAGAGTAGTCGTAGATGTATCGAAAATAAGGGTAAACCTGCTACTATGAAAAAGCTATGGATATTCTCTCGCAGTTTACAAATGAGATTATAAATATTCAGTCTCTAATTCTAAATTTACTGATTGGACTCATCATTTCATTGTTAGTTAGCGGCTACTACACCCGTTTTGGACAGTCGATGTCAAACCGTCGCCTGTTTGCACCAATCTTGCCGATTTTGACGTTAGTGACGATCTTGGTGATTTCAGTGGTGAAAACCTCGTTAGCATTGTCACTGGGGCTTGTCGGGGCGCTCTCCATTGTGCGGTTCCGCACCGCGATCAAAGACCCTGAAGAGTTGGTCTTCTTGTTCTTTTCAATTGCAATCGGTCTCGG